>JBAPYC010000769.1:0-1772 GCA_049284535.1 Streptosporangiaceae bacterium | reverse complement strand
CCTCCGCGCCCGCTACGACCGCGCCACCGCCGAGAAGGACCCGCCGCTGGCCCTGGTCGACCTGGCCGCCTTCGACGCGAACGTGGCGGACCTGACCCGGCGCGCGGCCGGGCTGCCGATCCGGGTCGCGACCAAGTCGCTGCGCTGCCGGTTCCTGATCGAGCGGGCGCTGGCCGCCCCGGGCTACCAGGGGGTCATGTGCTATTCGCTGCCCGAGGCCCTGTGGCTGCAGGCCGCGGGCACCAGCGACGACCTGCTGGTGGCCTACCCCACCGTGGACCGGGCGGCGCTGCGGGCGCTGGCCGCGGACGAGACGGCGCGGCAGCAGATCACCATCATGGCCGACTCCCCGGCCCAGCTTGACGTGGTGGACCGCGCACTGGGCGACGGTCACCCGGAGATCCGGGTCTGCCTGGAGCTTGACGTGTCCTACCGGCCCACCGGCCGGCCCGCCGTGCACATCGGCACCCGCCGCTCGCCGCTGTTCACCCCGGAGCAGGCCGCGCAGTTCGCCGCCGCGGTCGTGGCCCGGCCCGGCTTCGCCCTGGTGGGTGTCATGGGCTACGAGGGCCAGATCGCGGGCCTGGGCGACGCGCCGCCCGGCCACCCGGTCCGGGCCCGGATGATCCGGCTGATCCAGGGCCGGTCCGTGCCCGAGCTCAGCGGCCGCCGGGCCGAGACCATCCGGCGGATCGGCGAGCTGACCTCGCTGAAGTTCGTCAACGGCGGCGGCACTGGCAGCCTGGAGCTGACGGCGCGGGACGCATCGGTGACCGAGCTGACCGCGGGTTCGGGGCTGGTCGGGCCGACCCTGTTCGACGCGTACACACGGTTCACGCCGCAGGCGGCGCTGCTGTTCGCGCTGCCCGTGGTCCGGCGGCCGGGACCGGGCCTGGCCACCTTGTTCGCAGGCGGTTACGTGGCCTCCGGCACCGGGACCCCGGACCGGCTGCCCCGGCCGTTCCTGCCCGCGGGCCTGCGGCTGACCGGCACGGAGGGCGCGGGTGAGGTCCAGACGCCGGTGCGCGGCGCGGCCGCGGACGGGCTGCGAACCGGTGACCGGGTCTGGCTGCGCCACGCCAAGGCGGGCGAGCTGGCCGAGCGCTTTGCCGTCTACCATGTGCTGGGCGACGACGGCCGGGTCACGACGGTCCCGACCTACCGCGGCGACGGGCAGTGCTTCGGCTGATCGCCGCACAATCCGGCCGAACGGGCTGCCATCACCAGCCCGCGTAAGCCTCGTCAAACCGCGGCGCCCGCCGCTACGTCTTAAAGGGTGACATGGCTCGCTGAGCCGCTACTGGCACGTCGTGGGTGGGGGAATCCATGCAGATCGTTCGTTTGTCATGCGCCCGGCGGGGCGCCGCCGGGGCTATGCTCGCCGGGACCGTGCTCGGGTGCGCCGCGCTGCTGCTGACCGCCTGTGGCTCATCGGGAAGCACATCGGTGGCCGGCGCCACCAGCACAGTTCCGGCCAGCACAGTTCCGGCCAGCCCGGCGGCCGCGTCACCGGCCACCAGCGCCACGGCCGGCACCGGCATTTTCCTGGCCTCGGGCCAGGACGTGCACGGGGTCGCCTGGCACGAGCCCGCCTGCGCATCCGGTTGCGTGCTGTCCGGTGATTCCACCGCGATCCTGCTCGACATGACGTGGTCGTCGTGGTCGGCGACCCGGGCGGTGGGGTCGGGCACGTACAAGATTGACGCCTGTAATCCGAGTTGCGCGGCGGGACCGGTCTACCCGGTGGCGGCGGTGGTCACGCTGAGCCAGCC
>JBAPYC010000768.1:0-4380 GCA_049284535.1 Streptosporangiaceae bacterium | reverse complement strand
GCCGCGGTCTGGGTCCCTGCGCCGCTGGCCGTCCTGTCCGTGGCGCTCCGCCTGGTCCCGCGTCCCGCCTGGCGCCGGGTCTCCCGGTGAGGGCCGCCCCCGCCTCGCGGGTACATTCGGGAAGCGTGAGGGTGCTGGTCGCGGAGGACGACGAGAATCTCGGCGAGGTCCTGGCCCGCGGGCTGCGGGAGCAGGGCTACGTCGTGGACCTCGTGCCCGACGGCGAGACCGCAGCGAACTACCTGCGCTTCTACTCCTATGAAGTGGTGGTGCTGGACTGGCGCATGCCCCGGCTGTCCGGCCTGGACCTGCTGGCCCGGATGCGGCGGGGCAGCACCGGCCCGCCGGTGCTGATGCTGACCGCCCGGGACACGCCTGCGGACCGGATTACCGGCTTGGACGCGGGTGCCGATGACTACCTGGTCAAGCCGTTCGACTTCGGCGAGCTGCTGGCCCGGCTGCGGGCGCTGCAGCGCCGGCCCAAGGTCAGCCAGCCGCCCCGGATGGCGATCGGCGAGGTCGAGTTTGACCCGGCCACCCGCCAGGTGCTCGTCCGCGGCCAGGCCCCCGCGCTGACCGGCACCGAGTTCGGCATTCTGGAGATCCTGATGCGGCGGTCGCCGAACGTGGTGGACCGCCGCTCGATCGCGCAACACGTCTGGGACAACGAGTCCGACGCCTTCGGCTCCAACACCATCGACGTCCACCTGGCCCGGCTCCGGGCCAAACTGGCCAGCGGCGGAGTCCGGATCGAGACCGTCCGGGGCGTCGGCTACCGGATCACCCCGGCCTGAAGCCAGCATGAAAGCCAGGATGCGCCCGAGCCCCGCGGTCAAGGTCGCGGCGGTGGCTACCGCGGTGCTGGCTGTGGTTTACGTGGCCGCGGTGATCGTGCTGAACCTGCTGGTGGGCGCGCACCTGACTGGGCAGAGCGAGGCCCGGCTGGCCGACCGGCTCTCCGATGCCCGGCGTGACCCGTCCCAGCTCACCCGGCCGGCCAGCGGCCCCGGCGGCCGTGGCGAAACGGATGATCTGGACGCCGATTCGGCGGCGGTGTACCTGTGGGCGGTGAACGCCGGCGGGACGGTCACCGGGCACAGCCCGGGCGCGCTGTCCCTGCCCGCGTCCCTTTTCGGCAACGGCACAGCCCGCGGCGGGCTTGCGCTGACGGCCGGCCTTGGCTCCCGGGACGAGCAGTTCCGGCTGAAGCTGGCCAGGGACGGCAGCGGCTGGCTGGTCGCCGGCCAGAGCGTGGCCGGCGACGCTCACACCCAGAACCTGCTGCGCAACGCCGAGCTCATCGCCGGGCCGTTCTTGCTGGCCGCGATGTTCCTTGGCTCGCTGGTGGTGGGCCTGCGGGCGCAAGCCCCGGTAGAGCAGTCCCGCCGTCGCCAGCTGGAGTTCACCGCCGACGCCTCGCACGAGCTGCGCACCCCGCTCAGCGTGATCCGGGCCGAGGCCGACGTCGCCCTGTCTGCCCCGCGGGACGCGGACGGCTACCGGGACGCCCTGAGGAGGATCCAGGGCGAGACCGGTCGACTGCGCCAGCTGGTCGAGGACATGCTGTGGCTAGCCCGGTTCGACTCTCAGCCTCCGCCCCCGGGCGACGAGCCGGTCGACCTGGGCACACTGGCCCAGGCCTGCGCGGATCGGTTCCGGTCCGTCGGTCCCGCCGTCACCGCCGGCACCCCGGACACGCCGGTGCTGATCAGCGCGCCGCCGGAATGGATCGACCGGCTAGCCGGGGTGCTGGTCGACAACGCGTGCCGCTACGCGGGCCCCGGTGGGCAGGTCCGGATCGGGGTACTGGCCGAGGGCAGCCGGGTGACTATGACCGTCGAGGACAGCGGGCCCGGTATCCCGGCCGCGGAACGGTCCCGGCTGTTCGACCGGTTCCACCGGGCCACCGAACACGGCTCAGGCGCTGGCCTCGGCCTGGCCATCGGCGACTCGATCGTGCGCTCCACCGGCGGCCGCTGGCACGTCGGCGATTCCGCCCTCGGTGGCGCCCAGATGTCGGTCTCCTGGCGGCACGCCCAGCCCCGCGCCGCTCGACCGGTCGAACCGAGTGCCGAACGCGACGGCGTGAGTCCCCTCCGCGGCGAGGCCACATGAAGCTGCGTGCCGCCAGCCCCGCTTCCGCCCGCCCGGTGGCACCCCGGCAGAACTGAGCGAGCTGAGTGTGGCTATGAATACCCTCGGGCTGCTGACGCTGCCGCTAGGCGTTCGTGTCCAGCCGAGTATGGCGCCCCTGCCGGGGCTCGCGGTGGCGGGGATTCGTGTTGTCCGGGATCAAGGAGTCTCAACGATCCTGGCTGGGGCGGCGTGTCGTCTGCTTGCTAGCTGCGGGTGGCACCTCGGGGTCGATGCCGAGTGCGCTGAAGCGCGCGGCCAGGTCGTCGACCCACTGCGGTGGTGTCCGGTGGTCGTTCAGCGGGATTCCGGCTTCGCTGTGCCACAGCGCGTCGCCGAGGGCCTGGCGCAGATTCCAGGCCATGATCCGGTCGGCCGAGAGCTGCCGTCCGGTGACCTGCTGGTAGTGGCGCATGACCGCGGTCAGCAGCTCCAGACCGGGCCCCATCCCGGGACCGGGAAAGGTGCGCAGCTCGTACTCGGGCTCGGCGGTTCCGACGGTCGCGAAGTCCACCACCAGCCGGAGTTCGCCGTGGTCCCACACCTGGTTGTCGCCGTGCAGGTCGCCGTGCACGAGCACGGCCGGGACAGGCGAGGCGAGGACGGCGTCGGCCCAGTCGCACCAGCGGATGACGGTGCGGCGCTGATCAGGCCGAACCCAGGTCCCGAACCGGTCGCGCAAGGTCGCGGTCGTGACCGTCGGCGGCAGCCGCGCGCCGGTGAGCGTGCCGACGGCGGCCTCTATGAGCTGGCGGGTGGCCGGGTGGTGCAGGGCGGCCAGAAACCGTACGAGGTGCCTGGCCGCGCGGTCGAGGTCGATCGAGTCGACGACGTCGAACAGGGATGCCGCCGGCACGCGCCGGGTGATCAGGAGCAGGGGGTTGGTGCTGCTGGCGACGACCTCGGGCAGGAACGGGACCGCGGGTTCGCGAGCGAGCGCGGCCACGACGCTGATCTCATGCGCCAGCTGGAACGCGGCAGGACGCGACCAGGCGAATTTCACGAAGAACCGGTCACCGACGGGCACGCTGCCCGAGTGCCACTGCGGGTCCTGTTTGCCGGCTAGGCCGGGAACCGTGACCGGGTATCCGCTCAGTTCAGGCGCCACGACCCGCAGAGCCTCGCCGAGCGCCGCGGCAGAGCACTCTGCCAGCCACGTCATTCCTGGGGTCCCGGCCACGTCCTGACAGTAGAGCACCCCCCAGCGGGCGCCGACCGATTACGCCCTTGCTGACCTTGCTGACTCCTCACGTCGCCAAGTGAACAGCGCTACCGGAAGAAAGCACGATTGGAGACCCTGGAGCAGTCGCCGGCCAGCAGTATGCAGATCGGCGTCGTCTACCCGCAGCCCGAGCTTCGCGGAGATCCCAGCGCGATGCGCCAGATCAGCAAAGGCGGCCGAGGACCTGGGCTTTGACCACCTGCTCGCCTACGACACGTGCTCGGTGCTGTTCACGCTGTCGGACGCCGCCGCTGACAGGCTTCTGCACCGAGCACGACCCGTTCCACGACCTCCCCGGGCAGCATCATGAACCTGAATCCGCCATTGCTCACAGCACTTATCACCGCGACATTCGGCTTCGAACGTTCTTCCGTATTATTGCCGGACCCGACCGGGGTGGCAGCGCTCGCCGCTATCTCGCGAGATGTCCCCCGGCTCCACCTGCCACGCGAAATTCACACATTCGAGGTATGCGGGTCATCCCAAGGTAAGGAACCGTTTGGACGCGGCCCATACGTTCCGGGGGTTGATTCTGGCGAAGGGGCGAACATTTGAACTCGGGAACGAAATTCGCGATGGCGGGAGTCGTTGCGTTGGCGATCGCGACGCCGTTGGTGCCGTCTCCCGCCAGCGCCGCCGCTGCCGGCCATGCCGGCCATGCTCAGATCAAGCATGTGCTCCTGATCTCGGTCGACGGCATGCACCAGTCCGATCTGGACTGGTACGTCGCCAACCATCCCACCTCGGAGCTCGCGCGGCTGGCCACGGGCGGCCGAGAGTACACCGACGCGCAGACCCCCGACCCGTCGGACTCCGATCCGGCCGGCACGGGGCTGATGACCGGTGGCGACCCGAAGGTCACCGGCATCTACTACGACGATGAGTACAGTCACGGCGTCTTCCCGCCGCGGACGACGAACTGCTCCGGGGCCGTCCCGGGCGGCGATGTGATCTACGACTCGCCGGACGACAAGCTTGCCGCTGTGCCGGACCTGCTGCATAACGGGAGCGGCAACACCTTCCCC
>JBAPYC010000767.1:0-3835 GCA_049284535.1 Streptosporangiaceae bacterium | reverse complement strand
CCCGCGGTGACGCGGTTTTTGTCGCGGTTCCGGAGCGCAAGGCGCAGCTGGTGCGCCAGGAACTGGGCGCTGACTCGGCGCACATGACCTTGGCTGACATGGCGGACCTGGGCCGTAACCCGGCGCGAATCATCCCGGCGGTGCTCTGGCTACCGTGACGACCTGCGTCCGGTACGCAGGTTCGTCGCCAGCCGGGCCGAGCGTGCCGGGCTCACCGAATCGCGCATAGGAGACCTGGTACTCGCCGCCGACGAGCTCGCCGGCAACACCGTACGCCACACCGGCGGCGGCGGGACAGTGCGTTTGTGGCGCACCAGCGACAGGATCATCTGCCCGGTATCTGATACCGGCCAGATCACCGATCCGCTGGCTGGGCGCCGGGCCCCGTCCGACGAGGAGCTGGGTGGCAGGGGGCTGTGGCTGGTCAACCAGCTCTGCGATCTGGTCCAGGCCAGAACTAGCTGTGCGGGTACCGTGACCCGTCTGCACATGCGCACTGCCTCGGCACGCCAGCGGCAAGCAGGGACATGAGCAATCAGCCGGCCGACCCGGCTGGGGCTAGCTCGGGCGCCGGCTGATCCACACCGAGACGTGGGCAGGTTCCAGGGCGTGGTCCACCACACCGGCCAGGTCATTGGTGACAGTGCCCAGGTCGACGGCGCCTTTCAGCCGGGTCGCGAACGCGGCCACGGTCTGGTCGGCGTCATACCGGATCCGGTTGAACCGCCGGTCCACGGCCCGCTGTACCCGCCGCCGCACCGGATTGAACAGCGCCGCCACCGCCAGGGTCGACCCCACCGCTCAGCACGAGAACTCCTCGACTTAGCCGCAGGTCACCAACTGGCCTGAGGTGTCCGTCCGCCCGGCACGCCGCCACGCCAGGGGCCCGGTCGCTATAGGTGACGATGTCCGGTCGCTGCAAGTGACGAGGTAAAGTGGTCGTGTTGCTCCAGACCCTGGCAACTGCGGCCGTAACTCGTGGTCCAGCCGCGTTGCCGAATCCTGGAGCTCTTTTGTTTCCTGGCGAATCGCATCCGATGCCGGTGGCGGACTGCGCCCAGCCTTGGGCACGCGGTCGTGAGATGGTTACAGCCACCGTCCCCCGGGAGCAGTTCCGTCATCTGGCACTGCTCTACCACGGACTCGGCGAGTACCTCTCGGGGCTCCGCTCCTTCGTTCAGGCCTGCGCAGCACGCGGTGACGCGGTTTTTGTCGCCGTCCCAAGGCGCAAGGCCCAGCTCGTGCGCCAGGAACTGGGCGCTGACTCGGCGCACCTGACCCTGGCTGACATGGCCGAGCTGGGCCGCAACCCGGCGCGGATCATCCCGGCGGTTCTCTCCTACGCCAGCAAGCACTCTGGCCAGAACGTCTCCTTCATCGGGGAGCCGATCTGGCCCGGCCGCACGGCCGCGGAGATAGAAGAGGCGACCAGGCATGAGGCACTCATGAACCTGGCTTTCCGCGACAGCCCGGTTACCACGCTGTGCCCCTACGACGGTGTCAGGCTGCCGAAGTCGGTCCTGGCCGACGCGGCCTGCACGCATCCGGCCGTCATCAGGGACCGCCAGGAGATAGCGAGCGCCAGTTACCTGGGGCCGGAGCACCTCCCCCCGCGATGTACCCGGGCGCTGTCCCCGCCGCCTGCTCAGGCCGAGGCACTGGGTTATCGTGACGACCTGTACCCGGTTCGCAGCTTCGTCACCAGCCAGGCCGAGCATGCCGGGCTCACTGAACTGCGCATCACCGACCTGGTACTCGCCACCAACGAGCTGGCCGGCAACACCCTGCGTCACACCGGCGGTGGCGGGACGTTGCACATCTGGCGAACCAGCGACAGGATCATCTGCCAGGTATCTGACACCGGCCAGATCACCGATCCGCTGGCCAGGCACCGGGTCCCGCCCGATGAGGAGCTCGGCGGCAAGGGCCTCTGGCTGGTCAACCAGCTCTGCGATCTGGTCCAGGCCAGAACCGACGACGCGGGTACCGTCACCCGCCTGCACATGCGCACCCCTGCGGCACACCGGCGGCAAGCACAGTCATGAGCAGTCAGGCCCGCTAGTCGCGCGGCCCGGTTTCCGGCCCGATCATCTGAGCCAGCTGGCCAGCGGCGGCGCGGCCCCGGGATCGGCGCTGGCCCAGGCGACGTAGCCGTCGGGGCGGATCAGCACCGCGCGCAGGCCGGCCCAGTCCGGGTGGCCGACGGCCAGCTCGGCGGTCACCACGTCCAGGCGTCCCGCCGGGTCCTCCGGGGCGGAAGCCGTGGCCTCCGGCGCTGTCGCGGGTCCTGTCGCCGTCGCTGTCGCGGGTCCTGTCGCCGTCGCTATCGCTGGTCCTGTCGCCGTCGCTGTCGCTGGTCCTGTCGCTGTCGCTGTCGCGGGTCCTGTCGCTGACGCGGATCCCGGCACTGGCGGGGGTCCCAGCCGGAGGAGGACGAACCGGGCGGGGTGCAGCAGGCCATAGATCGTGCCGCCGCCTTTCAGGTCCAGGTCGGGGACGCGCTGGCCGGCCACTGGGCCGTCCGCGGCGGCGGCCGGGTAGCGGATGCCCAGGCCGGACAGGCGGACGGCCAGTTCCCTGATCAGGCTGGGGTGCGTGCCCAGGAACGCGTTGAACCGGTCCCGGAGCGCGATGCCCTCCCGGCTCGGGTTGGCGATCAGACCACACTGGGCCAGCGAGTCGTCGATCACGTCGAGGCCGACTGGGTAGCGTTCGGCCTGGTAGCTGTCGAGCAAGCCGGCCGGCGCCGCGCCGCGGATCTCGGCGGCCAGCTTCCAGGCCAGGTTGGTCGCGTCCTGCAGCCCGAGGTTCAGGCCCTGGCCCCCGGCCGGGTAGTGGATGTGGGCCGCGTCCCCGGCCAGCAGCACCCGGCCGGCCCGGTAGCAGGCCGCCTGCCGGGCCGCGTTGCCGACCCGGCTCAGCCAGGCGCCCGGGGTGTCCCGCATGCCGAAGTCGGTCCCAGCCAGCCGCCGCGTGCTGGCCTGCAGCTCGGCGAAGGTCACCGGCGCCTCGGGCTGGTGATACAAGGTGGTGTGATCGATCGGGGCTACCCGGTACCGGCCGCCGCCGATCGCGATCATGTACATCGACCCGCCCGGGGTGTTCACCGTCAGCGCCGGGGTGCCCGGCGGCTCGGCCAGCTCGACGTCGCCCAGTATGGTCCACCAGGTGTCCGGGGTACCCGCGAACTCGATCCCGGCCGCGTCGCGGACCATGCTGGCGGCGCCGTCGCAGCCGACCACGTAGGCGGCGCGGACGACCACGGGCCCATCCGGTGTGTCCACGTCGAGCTCGACGCCGCCGGGGTCCCCGCCGTCCGCCCCGTAGCTACCCGTGTCATTGGTTGCGTGGCTGGCCCTGTCATCGGCCCCGTAGCTGGTGGGGCGCAGGCCGGTGACCACGTGCCGCCGCAGGTACGGGACGCCGAGCTCGGCCAGGTGCTGTTCCAGCAGTTCCTCGGTGCGCCGCTGCGGCAGGAACAGCGTGAACGGGAAGCGGGTATCGAGCCCGGAGAAGTCGAGCCGGTTGCGCAGCAGCGCAAAATGCGAGGACGGCACCGGCGTGCCCTCGGCCAGCCAGCGGCTGGCCAGCCCGCGCAGCGCGAACTGCTCCAGCGTGCGCGGATACAAGGTCAGCGCCTTGGAGTGCGGCGGCCGTTCGGCGCGCCGTTCCAGCACCACCGGGCGCACGCCGCCGCGGTGCAGCTCGGCCGCCAGCCACATGCCGACCGGGCCGCCGCCGACCACGGCCACGTCGGCCGCCAGAACCGGGCCAGTCAGAACCGGGCCAGCCGGAACCGGACCAGCCGGAACCGGGCCAGTCGGAACCGGGGAAG
>JBAPYC010000766.1:0-3351 GCA_049284535.1 Streptosporangiaceae bacterium | reverse complement strand
CGCCAGCGCGGGCGCGCCGCCGGTGCTGCTCATGCACGGGGCGGCCGACACCCTGGTACCGCCGGCGCAGAGCGAGCGGCTGGCCAAGGCGCTGGCCGCCGCTGGTGCCGCCGCCGAGCTCGAGCTGGTGCCGGGCGCGAGCCACTTCTGGGACGGAGCAGACGACGTGGCCGCGATCGTGGCCCGCTCGGTCGCGTTCCTGGAGGGGCTGGCCGGGCGGGCTGGCCAGATGAGCTAACCAGCCGGGCTGGCTAGGCTGGTCAGCCGGGCTATCCGCGGGACCGGCGACAGGACACCGGACGAGGACGAGCCATCTTCGGTGAGCGCCACGACAGCCCGTTCGGCAGTTGCGGGTTTCGGCCCCGGCGGCGCCGCCAGCTGCCCACCTTGGGAACCGCCGCCGGTTCAGTACCGGCCGGCGGTCTGCATCGACATGGCGTGCTCGACCAGGGTGACCAGGGTCGCCTTGGTCGACTCCCGGTTCCGCGCGTCACACGGGATGACCGGCACGTCCGGCGAGATGGCCAGCGCCTCGCTGACGTCGCGGGAGCGGTGCGGGAACTGCCCGTGGAAGCCGTTGATGCCGATCACGAAAGGCAGCCCGGACGCCTCGAAATAGTCGACCGCGGGGAACGAGTCGGCCAGGCGGCGGGTGTCGACCAGGACGACTGCGCCGATCGCACCCTGGATCAGGTCGTCCCACATGAACCAGAACCGGTGCTGGCCCGGCGTCCCGAACATGTACAGGACCAGGTCCTTGTCCAGCGTGATCCGGCCGAAGTCCATTGCCACCGTGGTCGTCGACTTATCCGGCACGTACGACAGGTCGTCGACATCTGTGCTGGCCACCGTCATCACGGCTTCGGTCGTCAGCGGAGTGATCTCCGATACCGAGCCCACGAAGGTCGTCTTGCCAACACCGAACCCGCCAGCCACCACGATCTTGACCGACGTCATGGCGGGCGCGTCGGCCCGCGGCTGGGCGACGCTAGATCTTACGGAGTCCACTAAGCACCCTTTCGAGCAAGTTGAGGTCCGGACGGCCCTCAGAGTCATCGCGCTGGTGGATGCGGACGAGCCCGTCCGCCCCCATGTCCGCGATGAGAATCCTGGCCACGCCCAGCGGAAGCCGGAGCACCGCTGATACCTCAGCCACCGATCTCCAATCCCGGCAGAACTGCAGGATAGCCTGACATTCAGGTGCCAGGACGGATAGATCGCGAGGCTCAAGAACCGTAGCCGTGACTAGTGCCTCAATGGCGAGCTGGTACCTCGGCTGTGTCCGTCCTCCGGTAACCGTATAGGGTCGGACGAGCCTGGTCGTACCATCATCCTCAGCCCCGAAGCCGAAACCAGACCTTCCTGGTCCCGGTCCCTCATCCCACAGACCGGCCCGTCCCTGCCAGGAACCGGGCAAGCCCACGAACGGGGACTGGTTGTCACCTCGCCCTTGGCCCGCCACTGAAACCTCCGGTCACCGTCGTCCATCACCTGGGATGGCAGCTTGCATGACGCCGCGGGTGGCGGGAGTAAGGACCCGTCCGGCCCGCTCAACCAGCAGAGTCATCTCGTAAGCCACGAGCCCGAGATCGCAGGTGGACGCGGCGAGGACAGCAAGGCTCGAGCCGTTGCTGATCGCCATGATCACCAGCACTCCCCGCTGCATCTCTACTACAGTCTGCACCACCGCGCCGCCTTCGAACACCCGCGACGCGCCCTGGGTCAGGCTGGTCAGCCCCGACGTCACCGCCGCCAGCTGATCGGCCCGCTCCTGCGGGAATCCGGCACTGAAAGCCAGCGGCAGACCGTCCGACGACACCACGACGGCGTGGGCCACATCGGGCACCCGCTCGACGAAGTTGGTGATCAGCCAGCTGAGGTCCTGCGCGGCTGGGCGTCCTGGTGTGCTCATGCGCACTCCTCTCGTCGCCCGTTCATACAGGTCTCTCCTCCTGGTGTCGCTGTGCCTGGGCCTTGATAGTCCATCGGTCCTACGGCTCCTCGATCTCCGGTGCGGCGGCGCGACCATCGCGCACGCCTCGCTGGAAGCTGGCCATCCGGTTACGGGCCGCCTCCGGCGACCTGGCGGGAACATCGGTTACGGTTTCCTCACCGGAACCGCCATTGCTGTCAGGACTGCCCACCGAGCCAGGCACCAGGTTAGCCCTCGGCACCCGCCTCGGCAGCCCGGCCTGTGTCGTGTCCCCGGCCGCGGGCGAGGCGACCGTCTGGGCGGCACGCCAGCCCTCGTCCGCGGGTGACGTCCACTCACCTCGTGCACCCTGGGCACCCTGGGCGCTCTGGACCGCCGGGGGCGCGGCAGCGGCCGCCGTCGCCGGCTGCGGTGCCGCGGTGAGGGTCTGACCGCTGCGCCGGAACCAGTCCGACTCGAGCGAGTCGAAGATCGGCAGCCGATGCTGCTCCTGCGGGGCGGCGGACGGTACGGCCACCTGATCCGCACCGTCACCGTCGGCCGCGTCGTCCTGGCCGGCCGCGCCGGCTCCATTGGCCGGGCCGAGCGGGCCGGACGCGCTGGGCCCGTCACTGCCGTGGACGTTCTGGCTGCCGATGGGGAACTGCGGTCCCTGCTGCCCCCCGAAGCCGGAGAACGAGGGCAGGCGACTCGGGCCGCCGCCCGGGCCGTTCTCTGCCGTCGTGTTCTGGGCCGCCGTGTCCTCGGCCGCCGTGTTCTGGGCCGCCGTGTTCTCAGCCGCCGTGTTCTCAGCCGCCGTGTTCTGGGCTGCCGTGTTCTGGGCTGCCGTGTCCTCGGCCGCCGCCGGTTCGTCGTCCTCGGCCGGCTGGCCATTGGAGGGCGCGAGAGCGCTGCCGTTGCCGTCGCTGCCGTTGCGGTTGCCGTTGCCGCCATTGCCATTGCGGACCGGGAGCGCCGGGCCATCAACCCGGCCTGCGCCCAGGTCCCAGCCGAGGCCCGCGGGCTCCCAGTTGTTGCCCGCGGGATTGCCGCCCTCGGCTTCATCGCCTGGCTGCGGCTCCTGGCCGTCCTGCGGCGATCCCTGCGTGGCGGGCTGGAATCCTTGCGCAGCCGCGGGGGGCTGCTGGACCGGGTTCGGCCTGGTGCCGGTCTGCTCCGCGGCGTCCGGCGCACGGCCAGTGGTGTCGCCGCTCGCGCTGCCGCCAAAGCTGGGGATGGAGGGGGAGCCGGTCGTCCCGGAGTCTGACGGGGTGGCGCCCGCGGCCCGGGCCGGGAGGACCGGGCCGGGGCTGGCCGGGTTAGGACTGGCCGGGGTGGCGCCGGGCTGGGCCGGTACCGATCCAGAGCCGGGTGCCGAGGGTTTGGCCGGGGAGAACCTCGGGATCCTGGCGGCGGCCTGCGTAGGCATGGCCGGGGAG
>JBAPYC010000765.1:0-6872 GCA_049284535.1 Streptosporangiaceae bacterium | reverse complement strand
GGCGCCCCGGTGTACGTCGTCCCGGACGGGACCGCCGAGCGGCTCACTGGGTACCGCGTCCACCGGGGGGCGCTGGCCTCACTGCACCGCAAGCCGCTCCCGCAGACCGCGGCGCTGGCCGCTGCCGCCCGGCGGGTGATCGTGCTCGAGGACCTCGTCGACCACGCCAACGTCGGGGCCATCTTCCGGTGCGCCGCCGCGCTCGGCGTGGACGCCGTGTTCCTGTCGCCCCGGTGCGCCGACCCGCTCTACCGGCGCGCGGTAAAGGTCTCCATGGGCGCGGTGTTCGCCATCCCCTACGCCCGCATGACCGGCTGGTACGACGGCCTGGCCGGGCTGCGCGCCGCCGGGTTCAGGCTGCTCGCGCTGACGCCGGACCGGGCGGCGACGCCGATCAGCGCGGCCGTGGCCGACGAGCGGACCGCGCTGCTGCTAGGCACCGAGGGCGACGGCCTGTCATCCCGCTGGCTCCACGAGGCCGATCAGGCCGTCCGCATCCCGATGAATCCGGATGCCCTGGCCGCCGGCGTCGATTCGCTCAACGTGGTCGCCGCCGCCGCCATCGCCTGCCACGTGCTCGTGGGTGCCGAACGGGACGGATAGCTTCTGGGCGCGGGCATCAGGGGCGCGTCCCGGGGGACGGGCGGACGGCCACGATGTAGCGCAGCAGGGGCAGTTTCCCGGCGGACTCCACTCGGTATCCGGCCGCGGCGGCCGGTTCCTCCAGCGGGCCGGCTGTCCGCCAGCCGCCTGCGAGAGGCGACCATGCCGGCCACTCTGGCGCCCGCGGTCGCGGCGCTTGCCCTGCGGGCGCTCACCAGCTGACGGCCAGCGCGCGCCGGGCGGACCTAGCGCTGCGCCTGCATGGGGTCAACGACGTATCCTGAGCCGCGTGCGGATCTCGAAGATCACGATCACGCCGGTCGCGTTTGCCGACCCGCCGCTGCTGAACTCGATCGGGGTGCACGAGCCGTTCGCGCTGCGCGCTGTGGTCGAGGTCGGCACCGACGAGGGGCTGACCGGCCTGGGCGAGACCTACGCCGACGAGCAGCACCTGGCGGCGCTGCGGGCCGCGGCGGCCGCCATCGAGGGCGCCGACCCATACCGTACCGAGGAGATCTACCGCCGGGTCCAGGCCATCGCCGCGCCCGAGACCACCATTGCGTCCGGCCTGATCGGGCACAGCGCGGCCACCGACCGGGTGTTCTCCCCGTTCGAGGTGGCCTGCCTGGACATCCAGGGCCAGGCCGCCGGGCGGCCGGTCGCCGACCTGCTCGGCGGGGCGGTGCGGGAGACCGTGCCGTTCTCGGCCTACCTGTTCTACAAGTGGGCGGCCCATCCGGGCGCCGAACCCGACCGGTGGGGCGAGGCGCTCGACCCGGACGGCATCGTGGCCCAGGCTCGGCGGATGGTGACCGAGTACGGGTTCACCGCGATCAAGCTGAAGGGCGGTGTGTTCCCGCCCGAGCAGGAGATCGAGGCGATCCGCGCGCTGCGGCTGGCGCTACCGGACCACCCGCTGCGGCTGGACCCGAACGCCGCGTGGACCCCGGACACGTCCGTCGCCGTGGCCCGCGCCCTGGACGGCGTGCTGGAGTACCTGGAGGACCCCGCCCCGGGTATCGACGGCATGGCGCAGGTGGCGCGGGTCGCGCCGATGCCGCTGGCCACCAACATGTGCGTGGTGGCGTTCAGCCACCTGCCCCCGGCCATCCGGGCGGGCGCGGTCCAGGTGATCCTGTCCGACCACCACTACTGGGGCGGGCTGCGCCGGTCCGGGCTGCTGGCCGGGATCTGCGAGACGTTCGGCCTCGGGCTATCCATGCACTCCAACTCGCACCTGGGCATCAGCCTGGCCGCCATGGTTCACCTGGCCGCGGCCACCCCGAACCTGACCTACGCCTGCGACACGCACTGGCCGTGGAAGACGGAGGACGTGGTGGCCGGGCAGCCGTTCACCTTCCGCGGCGGCGCGCTGCGCGTCCCGGACACGCCCGGCCTCGGCGTCCGGCTCGACCGGGACGCCCTGGCCCGGCTGCACGAGCAGTACCTGCGGTGCGGCTTGCGCAACCGGGACGACACCGGCTACATGCAGCGCATCGACCCTGGCTACGAGCGCAAGCAGCCGCGCTGGTAGCCCTGGTTCATCCGGCTTACAGGGTAGAGCGGACCATGCGGACGCCCGAGCCGTCGGTGGAGCGGGTGATGGCGGCCAGCGGGCGGGTCAGGACCGACATGACGGCGCCGCGGGCTGGGCTCTTGCGGCGGCCCAGGCCGGCCGCGATCAGGTGCAGGGCGGCGGTGCTGGCCGGCAGCGGCCGGAAGAACACCGTCATCTCGGTGATCTTGCCGTCCGGGCCCAGCCTGAGGTGCTCGGCCGTCTCGAGGTCCTGGCCGCCGACGCGGGCCCGGCCGATGAGGACGGCGCTGTCCTCGCCGTGCAGCTCGGCGGTGTAGCTCAGGTCGCGAAGTACGTCGAAGATCACCTGGGTGATGGCGGCGATCTGGTCGCGCCCGGTGAAAGCGAGCCCGTTGGTGAATGGGGAGCGTAGCACCGCGCCCGGGGCGAACGCGGCTACCGCAGCGTCCAGGTCGCGGGCCTCCATCGCGGCGCGCAGCGCCAGCGGGCCCTGGGATTGAGTGATCGGCGGATGGTCAGCGGCAGGCATTAGGCCTCCCCATGACGGCCAATAGGTTAGGTTAACAGGTTAGAATAACCTATATGAATGGCGCAACTGAGATAGCTGGCACCGGCCCCAGTGGCATCGGGAGCAGCGGTACTGGGACCAGCGGCGCGGGAGCCAGCGGCACCCAGACTCCTGGCACCCGGATCAGCGGCGCGGGGACCAGCGGCGCGGGGACCAGCGATGCGGACGGGCTGACGACGGCTGCGTATGTGGTCCTGGGCATGGTCCGGCTCGGGGCCCGGACCGGCTACGAGATCAAGCAGCTGACCGGCCAGTCGATCCGGTACTTCTGGACCATCTCGCCGGTGCAGATCTATCCGAGCCTGACCCGGCTGGAGGAGGCCGGTCTCATAACTGGCCGCGAGGATCCGCAGGGTCGCCGCCGGCGCCGCGTCTACGAGATCACCGTCGCCGGGCAGGCCGCGCTGCGGGAGTGGCTGGGCCGTCAGGACCCGATGCCGTTCGAGCTGCGCGACCTCGGCCTGGTCAAGCTGTTCTTCGCCGACGCGCTAGACCCTGACCAGGCCCGCCAGGTGCTGCGCGCGGTGCGGGAGCGCAGCGAGGAGCGGGTGGCGACGCTGCGGGCGGTCGAGCCCACCGCCCGGGCGGTGCGGGACCGCGGCGACGCGTACCCGGAGCTGACGCTGGCCATGGGCATCGCGGTTCACCAGGCCCTGGCCGACCTGTGCCGCGATTTCGAGCAGAAGTACGCCGACGCCGATCGGTAACGGCCGGGGCCGATGGGGCCATCGTTGCTGTAGTCATGTGGCGACAGCCTGCTAATTCTGCCATTATGGCTTGCACCTCGTCAGAGGCAGTTCTCGTCACGGGAAGACAGGGCGGAGCGTGGCCAACCCGGCGGTAGAGGCAGACGGCGTCCCCGTGGCCGCCCGCGCGCCCGCGGCCGGCGGGACGCCAACGGCCGAGCTGCTGGCGCGGCGCATCGCCTCGAGCCTGGACTTGCGGGAGACCCTCCAGATCGTGGCGGACGCGGTGGTCGACCACCTCGGTTTCGGCTGCGTGGCGGTCAACCTGCTCTTGCCGGGCGACATATGCGAGGCGGCCGCGATAGCGGGTCCGGCGGAAGCACGCGAGGCCCTGCTCGGAAGCCAGGCGCCGATGGAGGCGGTCCGCGAGATGCTGGCCGCCTGCGAACCCTGGGGCGAGCTGCGATTCCTGGACCACCGCAAGGCCGACGGGATTGGCCAGGACATTCCGGAATGGATCCCGCCGATCCCGCCCAGCGACGACCCCGATGCCTGGCACCCGGACGACAGCCTGTTCGCGCCGCTGCACGCTCCGGACGGCACGCTGATCGGCGTGCTCAGCGTGGACATGCCGGTCGGTGGCCGGCGCCCGGACGCACAGCGGCGGCAGCTCCTCGAGCAGTTCGCGGCGCACGCCGCGCTGGCCATCGAGCACTCCCGCGTGCATACCCAGATGGCCCACTCCGAGCAGCTGTTCCGGGCCACGTTCGACCGCTCGCCGATCGCCATCGCCCTGCTGACCGAAGACAACCGCATCACCCGGGTCAACGCCGCCTACGAGCGGCTGCTCGGGCGGGACGCGGCCGAGCTCGTCGACAGCCCGGCCGTGGAGCTGATCCGGCCCGACCCGGCTCCGCGCCGGCGCAGCATGGACGCGGAGGACGGCCCGGGCGACCAGTACGAGGTGCACTTCACCCGGCCGGACGGCCAGGAGATCTGGGGCCGGGTCAACAGCACCCTGCTGGCGCCCGCGACCGACGACAGCCCGCGGCTGCTGCTCACCCAGATCGAGGACATCACCCAGCTCCGGACGATCCAGGCCCGGTTCGCGCACGCTGCCAGCCACGACCAGCTCACCGGGCTGGCCAACCGCGCGCTCGTGCTCGACCAGCTGGCCGCCGTGCTGGCCCGGTCCCGGCCGGCCGACGGCCGGACCGCCGTGCTGTTCTGCGACGTCGACCACTTCAAGCAGATCAACGACACGCTGGGGCACGCGGCCGGTGACCAGCTGCTGGTTGAGATCGGACGGAGCCTGACCCTGACCGCCCGGGCCCAGGACCTCGTGGGACGGATCGGCGGCGATGAGTTCGTCCTGGTCGCCCACCCGGTGCCGAGCCGGTCCGAGGCGTCCAGCCTGGCCGAACGGGTGCTGCGGACGGTCCGCCACCCGGTGGAGCTCAACGGTGAGCCGGTACTGCCCTCGCTGTCGATCGGCGTAGCGCTGTCCGGTCCCGGCGACAGCGCCGACTCGGTGCTCGCCGCCGCTGACCGCGCCCTGTACACGGCCAAGGCGGCCGGCCGCGGCCGGTGGCAGCTCGCTCCCGGGCGCTGACCACTCAGATTCGGCCACTCAGACTTGGCCAGTGGGACTCGGCCGCTCAAACCGCACCACTCAAACTGGCCGTCCGGTGCAGCCGATACCGGTCTGGCCGGCGCGGGGCGGCCGCGGGCAGGGTTGAGGGCATGACGCGACCGATGGACCAGATCAGACGGCACCGGGAACGAGCCCGGCACGAGCGGGCCGACCTGGACGCGGTGCTCGACGCCGGGCACCACGTCGGCACGCTGAGCACGGTGGCCGAAGGCCGGCCGTGGGTGGTGCCGATGCTCTACGGCCGGGCCGGCGACCGGATCCTGATGCACGGCTCGACCGGCGCCGGGGCGCTGCGGCATGCGGCCGCGGGCGCCTGGGCCGCGCTGTGCGTGACGCACATGGACGGCTGGGTCTACGGGCACACCATGTTCAACTCCAGCGCCAACTACCGCTCGGCCGTGGTGCACGGCCGCCTGATCCCGCTCAGCGGGGACGACGCGGTCACCGCGATGACCCAGATCTCGGAGTGCCTGACCCCGGGCCGGCCGGCCGAGGTGCCGTTCCACACGCCGAAGCAGCTGGCGGCCACCACGGCGCTGGCCATGGATATCACCAAAGGTCACTGGACGGTCAAGGTCCGCGCCGCCGGGCCGGGGGAGCCGGAGCCGGGTGAGTACGAGCCCGGCCTGTGGGCCGGCGTGCTGCCGATCGGCAGCGTCTACGGGGAGCCGCAGACCGCGGCGTACGTGCCGCCCGGCACGCCGGTGTCGCCGTCGGTGCTGGACGTCCTGCGCCGGGCCGGACAGCCGGTCAGCCGTCCGGCATCAGCTCCGCGGTGATCCGCCCGATCAGCGCGGCCGCAGGATCGGCCATCGTCTCCGGCAGCCGCGAGTACCCGCAGATCAGACCGGATCGCCGGGGCCGCCCCGGGCTGAGGTACATCGGCGACAGCGGCAGGCAGGTCAGCCCGGCGCCGGCCAGCCGGGCCACTGCCACCACGTCGTCGAGCGGCCGGCCGAACACCAGCGTGACGTGCAGCCCGGCCTCGATCCCGAGTGCCCGGGCGGCCGGGATGTGCTCGCGGCACGCGGACACGAACCGGGCCTGCCGCGCGCGGTAGGTGCCCATGGCCCGGGACTGGTGCCGGGCGAGCGCGCCGGTGGCGATGAAGCTGGCCAGGAAGGCGGCCGGCAGCTGGCTGACCTCCTGGCCAGCCAGCTCCAGGTAGCCGGTCATGGCGGCGCGGAAGCGGGCGGGCAGCACGGCCCAGGAGACGCGCAGGCCCCGGGACAGCACCTTGGAGCTGGTGCCCAGATAGATGACCTGTTCGGCGGCTCCGGGCATGCTGCGAAGCGGGGTCATCGGCGGCACGCCGTAGCGGAACTCGCCGTCGTAGTCGTCCTCCAGCACCAGGCCGCCGCTGGCGCGCGCCCAGGCCAGCAGGCCGGCCCGGCGGCGTACCGGCATCCGGCCGCCCAGCGGGAACTGGTGCGCCGGGGTCACGTAGCAGGCCCGGTCGCTGTCCCGCAGGTCCCCGGCCCGGATCCCGTCGTCGTCGACCGGCACCGGGCGGATGACCGCGCCCGCCTCACCCAGCGCAAGCCGGGCCTTGCCGTAGCCGGGATCCTCGAACGCGACCGGCCGGCCCGCCAGGCCGCAGCTGACCGCGATTGCCTTGACCGCGGTGGCCACGCCCGGGAACAGGAAGATGTCGTCGGCGGCGACGGCCAGCCCGCGGGCCTGGCGCAGGTAGCCGCTGAGCACATTACGCAGGTCGTTGGGGTCGCCCAGGGACGGCGAAACGGCCAGCCGCATGGCCCGGTTCCAGTCCCGGGCGGAAATCAGCCCGGTGTCGGCGAAGCCGGGCCGCAGGTCGTAGGTGAC
>JBAPYC010000764.1:0-3084 GCA_049284535.1 Streptosporangiaceae bacterium | reverse complement strand
GAGTACGACGACCGGGACGAGCCGGTGCAGGAGATCGCCGCGCCCGAGGGGGCCGAGAGCCGCGACGTCGGCGCCGACCTGGCCGGCGCGGGACACTAGGGAGCGAGAACAGCAAGCGCGGCTTCTGTGCATTCGTCGTCTTGCCCAGGCATCATTCCGCGCTTACCGCCACCGCACCGAGGACGGTGTCCCCCCGCAGGATGAGCGCGGCGCCGGCGCCCGCCAGGATGGGCACCCGCACGGCCCGATCCAGCTGGGCGAAGAAGCCAGGCGAGGCCTCCTGCATCTGGCGCAGTGCGGCGCCGTCGCGGCGGAAGAGGGCGACGCTGGCCGCTTTGGTCTCGGCGATCTGGGCTGAGAGCGGCGCTGCGCCGTTCATGCGGCCGAGGGCCTGCAGGTGTCCGCCTTCGTCGACGACCGCGACCGTGACCAGTGCAGCTATCTTGGCGGCGCGCTCGTCTGCGCCGGTGATGACTGTCTGAGCCTCTTGGAGCGTTAGTGGCATTGTGATCCCCTGAGTTATGTGGACAACCGTCCTTGCATGAACGAGCGTATCGCTAGGGAAAGTCACAGCGCAACTACGCGAAGCTAGAATGATCGGGCGATGGACGACACCACCTCGGCAGGTCTCTCTGCTGGCCCTCGCCGCCCCAATGCGCGCGGGCAGGGGGAGCGGCTGAGGGAGGAGATCATTTCCGCCGCCATGCAGATGCTTGGCGACCTAGCCGACGACGAGGCCTTGTCGCTGCGCGCGGTTGCACGTGCGGTCTCGATATCCCCTACCTCTGTTTACCTGTACTTCCCAGATCGTGACGCGCTCGTCGCGGCGGCCATGGAACGCTGCCATGCGGAGATGGTCCAGGCTGCGGATGAGGCCGAGGCCGCACATCAGGACCCCGCTCTCGGCTTGCGCGCACGGATCCTGGGGCAGGCGGCCTGGGTGCAGGCGCATCCCGGCCTCTACAAGGTGATGCATGAGAGCAAGGTCGGCATGCCCTTCAAGGAGGCCGCGTTCACGCGCACTACGGCTGCGGTGCAGCGTTGCATGGACGCGGGGGTTGCCCCGCCAGGGGACGCCGCCACCGTCGCACTCGATCTCCGGACGGCCGTCATCGGCATGCTGTCACTGCGGATCAATGAGCCTGACCTGCCCTGGCCGCCCTTCCCCGAGCAAGCCGATCGATTCCTCTCCAAGCTCGTCGGACTCGCGCCGCTGGCAGGGGAGAAGCTGGCAGGGGAGAAGACAGTCTCGCAAGCAAAGTAGCCCCCGCCCGGCCTGGGCTGACGCCGAGCACGCCCGCTACCTCGAACGACCACCCCCCGCCCGAACCACAGACCGCCCTCCCCGAAGCCGCATGACAGCGACGCTCAGTCACCCAAGACCCAGTCAGGAACTTGTGAGGGGCTGCACTAGCGGGCCGGCACGCCCGGCTCGCCGTCGAACAGGCCCGCCACCGAGCCGACCCGGTCGAAGCCCTCGAGCAGCACGTCGCGGCCCTCGTCGATGTGCTCGGTCATGAGCCGGGCGGCCCGCTCCCCGTCCTGGGCCGCGATGGCGTTGCGGAGCAGCCGGTGGAACAGGTTCGAGCGCTCCGACTCGGACCGGTCGAAGCGCCGGAAGGCCTGGAAGACCAGGGGCGCGTCGACCGTCACCGACAGCAGCTGGCCGAGCAGCGGATGCCGCGCGGCCGTCAGAACGGTCTCGTGGAACTGGCGGTTGGCCGTGTTCAGGGCCCGGAGCTGGTCGATCCCCATCGGCCAGGTCCCGGTGACGGCTGCGTCGAAGGACTCGATGGCCTCGTCCATCCGGGCCAGCTCGTCGGCGTCGGCCCGGGTGGCCGCGCGCTTCGCGGCCAGCGATTCCAGCACCGCGCGCAGCTCGTACAGGTCGACGATGTCCTCGCGGGTGAGGCTGCGCACCATGGCACCCTTGTGCCTCGCGTTGACGACCAGGCCCGCGCCTTCCAGCCGCACCAGAGCCTCGCGCACCGGGGTCCGGGACACCGCGAGTTCCTCGGCGATCCGCTGCTCGATCAGCCGTTCCCCGGGCCGGTACACGCCCTCGATGATCCGGCTGTAGATCTGTTCGTACGGACCTGTCCGGTCCCCTTTGGAGGTGCCTGCCATCAGCCTCGTCCCTGACTTTCCCCGCGATAAGGTAGCAGCCCGGCCCAGCGCGGGTAAGGTGGCGCGGCCGCCGAGCGCTCGATCCGGAGCAGCCGGTTGTACTTGGCCAGCCGTTCCGAGCGTGCCACCGATCCGACCTTGATCTGGCCCGCGCCCGAGGCCACGGCCAGGTCGGCGAGCCAGTCGTCCTCGGTCTCGCCGGACCGGGCCGAGATAACGGCGCGCAGGCCCAGGGCGGCCGCCTCGTCCGCCACCTGGAGCGCCTCGGTCACCGTGCCGATCTGGTTGATCTTGGTCAGCACCGTGTTGGCGGCACCGCGGCCCGCGGCCCGGCGCAGCCGGTCCAGGTGCGTGGCAATCAGGTCGTCCCCGATGAGCTGCAGCCCGGGGCAGCGACGGGCAAAGCCCTGCCAGGCCGCCCAGTCGTCCTCGCCGAACGGGTCCTCGATGGACAGCACCGGGTACCGCCCGGCCCAGCCGGCCAGCAGGCCGGCCAGCTCGTCCGGGGTGTAGCAGCGGCCGTCCAGGTCATACCGGCCGTCATCCCGGATCAGGTGGGTGGCGGCTACGTCCAGGGCGACGCCGAGATCGCCCGGCGTGCCACGGCCGGTCCGCCCGATGGCCTCGACAGCCAGCGCGATCGCCTCGCCGCTGTCGGCCACCGGCGAGCCGTAGCCGCCCTCGTCGCCGATCAGGGTCGAGGCGCCACGCTCCCTGAGCAGGCTGGCCGTCGCGTGGTAGACGTCGTGCACCCATTCCAGCGCGTCCTCGACGCTGGGCGCCCCCGCCGGGATGACCAGCACGTCCTGGATGCCCATACCGCCGGCCGCGTGCAGGTTGCCGCTCAGGATGTTCACCATGGGCACCGGCAGCAGCGGGCGCCGGCCGTCGCCGAGGTGCTGCCACAGCTCCCGGCCGGTGACCGCGGCGCCGGCCCGCGCGCAGGCCACCGACGCG
>JBAPYC010000763.1:0-33068 GCA_049284535.1 Streptosporangiaceae bacterium | reverse complement strand
GCGCTGCGCAGGGCGGCGGCGGCGCTGGCGCGGACCAGCTGGGCGGCGGTCAGCCAGGCCCAGGCCTCCTGGATGACCAGCCGCGGGGACCCGGACCGCCGTACCGGCTCGGAGGTGCGGTTCCCGGCGCCGGTGATCGTGGCCTTGTCTTCCCCGAACGTGGTCTCGGCGGCGCTCCACCTGGTCAGGTACGCCTCCCGGACCGCGTCCGCGGGTGCGGCCTGGTGATCGAGGAGGGTGGTGATGAGGGTGCAGGTCTCCGATACGTCCTGCCCGCCGCCGCAGGGCAGGACGACGTTGTGCTTGGCGGCGCGGACCGGGAGCCGGTCTTCTTTCCTCCCGGACGGGGCGTTCAGCCAGGTGAGACGGGATCCGTCGGGCAGCCAGCCGCCGCCAGGCTCCGCCGGCAGGCTGATCCCGGCCTTCACCCGGGCGACGACGTGCCCGCCCGCGCGCAAGATCGCGGTGATCAGGTCATGGCCGGGAAAGTTCCGGTCAAAGCAGACGATGCGGCCGGCGAACAGGTCCGGGCGGCGCCGGACCAGGCGGGCGAGCAGCGTCTGCTCCCCTGCCCTGGCCCTGCCCAGGATCGCCCCGAGCATGGCCCGGCCGGCACGGGCGGTCAGCGCGACGACCCTGAGCTGCGGGAACGGCCCGGCTCCCGCCCCGTCCTGGGCCGCGGTGCCGCTGCAGCCGAACATCGCCCGGTTCGCCGGCGTGTCCGCGACGTTCACCAGCATCCCGTCCGCGGCGCACACCATCATCCCGGCCAGCAGCACCGCCGACGGGCCGTCATCGCCGGCCAGCGGCCCGGCCGCCTGCCAGAACAGGGCCTCCATCAGCGGCGCCGGCACCAGCACCCGCCAGTCCGTGATGACCTTCTCCGTGGGCACGTGCCATCCCAGGACGAACGGGACGTCCGCGAGCAGCCCGGCGAGCCGGGCCAGCGATTCGCAATACGACGCGTCCGGCATCAGGGCCATCGCGATCATCAGCCGGATCACCAGCGGATACGACATGATCCGCCGCCGCTGCCGCTTCTTCAGCCGGCCCTGCTCCAGGGCCGCGGCCACGATCTCCTCGATCACGCCGTCGCCGAGATGGCGTTCCAACTCGCCCAGCCGCACGAAATCCGGCAGCCAGCCATCCGCCCGCACACTGCCGTCCCTGCGGACGACGGACGGGGCCGCCACCACCGGGCGGCAGAACACCGCCAGGTCGCCCCGCACCGGCGTCACGCCCGCCGGCACCACCGTCGTCCCCCCATGAACCCGCAGGCCAGATGCCCTCACTACGACCGTCCCCGCAGGAGTCCCGGTTACCGGTGATTCCGCTGTCCGGCTTGCATCAGCGATGGCACGCAGATAAGAAAGCACAAGGGCTCCTGTGACAGGCGAGGATTAGACACCCGAACGCCTACCAGGAGCCCTCTCCACGATTAAACCCGGCAGGGCGCCCATCGCCCATAAGCGCGAAAGCCCAGGAGTTAGCTGGCGACGGCCAAGAGATCAAGGAACGCCGCGGCCGGCTGGCCAGCGTGGTCCCTGGCGGGTTCGCGGATCGTCTCGATGACCAGGCCCGCGGCGGTCAGTGCCTTGCTGTAGGCCGTAAGTGGCCGATGGATTCCCTCGTAGGTCATGGACGCGTCGTTGTTCTGGACGGTCAATGTGTAGCGCTGTTCGGCGAGGTATGTCCCGGCGAACCTGGCCGTGACAAAGGGATGATGCAGCGCTACCGCGAAGCGGCCGCCGGGTGTGAGGATGCGGGCGGCCTCAGCGACAGCCGCTGACATGTCGTCGAAGTCGTGGAGGCACATGAAGGCGATGACGAGATCTGCAGATTCGTCAGGGAAGGGCAGCCTCGTGGCGTCAGCGACGATGGCAGGGGCGCCGCGCGGGTGGGTCAGCGCGGCTTTGACAAGAAGGACAGCCGTGTCGGCGCCGACGACTCGGTAGCCGACCGCGGCCAGGGCACGGGTCAGGCGGCCCTCTCCGCATCCGACATCGACGGTCAGGCGCCCGGGAGCTGGCAGGAGGTCCAGGAAGCGGCGAAGGTGAAAGAGCCAGAAGTCGTCGTCCAACTCCGGCGATCTGGCCCAGCGCACCCAGGCATCGGCCCGCGCCTGCCAGGCGTTACGCAGGTCCACCTGGACAGTGTCGTACGCCGTTGCCTGCAGAGCAACCGGCCTGGCGATACGAGCACTGAGCCTGGCCGGGCCGCCCGCAGCGGCGGCCAGGCCGCGCCACGTCAGGTAACAGGCCCTTGCTCCTTAAGTCCCTGGTGTTGGCCCCGGAGGCGGCGCCGCTGCCCAAGTTACGCGTGGAAATGGCCGTCCGCGATTCCGATCTGGGAAACCTGGGCCCGGTCCTCATTGTCAATGCGATCACGAATTCTTCTCGTCACGCATGATCAGCACCGGGCAGTGCGCGTGGTGGACGCAGTGCTGACCCACCGAGCCGAGCAGGGCGTCGGCGAAGCTACCGTGCCCGCGGCAGCCGACCACGAGCATGTCCGCACCCTCGGCCGCCTCGATTCATCGCCCCGGTCAGCTTGGCCCGATGGATGGCCCAGCGCAGGCGGCTTTGGAGGACTCGAAACCGTCGACTCCGACCACGATGCGCCCGGGCACCCCGCTTGCTGTTCCGCTCATCTGATCTTGCTGAGAACCGATCGCCCACGCGGCTCGCCCGGCTGTGTCTGGTGTCCCTGGCGCTTGATCGCCTCTCGCGTCGCTAGCCGCGTGCGGATCGAGATATTGGCCACCCAGAGCGTCCAGCCGCAGGTCAAAGCCGAGCTCGTAGACCAGCGGGATGCCGGTGGGGATATCGAGTTCGGTAATGCCGTCATCCGGGATGGACTCCAGGTGCTTGACCAGCGCCCGCAGGGTGTTGCCGTGCGAGACGGCCAGCACGCATCCTCCGGCCAGCAAATCGGGGACGATCGCGTCGTACCAGTACGGCAGCAGCCGGGCGGACACAGCGGCCAGCGATTCCGTCCGGGGCCGGGCGTCCGGCGGGAGTAGCGCGTAGCGCGGATCGGCGGCCTGGTCCTGCTCCGCAGCCGGGCTGGGCGGTGGGGGAGCTACATCCCATGAGCGGCGCTAGAGCGTGAATTGCCGGTCGCCGTAAGCAGTACGGACCCGGGCCTTGTTCCGGCCCTGCAGATCGCCGTGGTTCCGGCCGTTCAGCCGCCAGGACCGGCGGACCGGGATCCAGTCCCGGTCCGCCCCGGCGCGGGCCGCCTCGGCTTCACCGTAGCCGGTCAGGTGGGGGTTCTCCCAGCCGGTGAAGATGCCGGCCGCGTTCCGCTCGCTCTGCCCGTGCCGCAGCAAAGACCAGCCGGTATGAGGCCTGATTGCTCACGGCTCTGCCAGCGCCGTCAGGCCGGGCAGCGCCTTGCCCTGGATGAACTCCAGGCTGGCGCCCCCACCTGTAGAGACATAGCCGAACGCGCTGTCCGGGAAGCCGAGTCCCCGGATCGCCGCGCCCGTATCACCGCCGCCGACCACATTGAACGCCTGGCTGTCGGTCAGGGCTTGGGCGATCGTCCGGGTGCCGTCCGCATAGGCAGGGGATTCGAACACACCCATCGGGCCATTCCAGAAGACTGTCCCGGCGCGGAGAATCCGGTCGGCAAACGAGGCGGCCGTATCCGGGCCGATGTCCAGGCCCATCAGGTCCGCCGGCATCGAGTCCGCCGTCACCAGCTGGTGCGGCTGGCCGGCGGTCCGGTCGGCGGCCACGATGACGTCGGTCGGGAGCACGATCTCGGTGCCCGCCCGCGCCGCCTGGTGCAGATAGCTGGTGGCCAACTCGACCTGGACCGGATCCAGCACCGACGTCCCGACCTTGTGGCCCTGGGCGGCCAGGAAGGGGAAGGCCATGGCGCCCCCGAGCAGGATCTGGTCCGCCCTGGCGATCAGGGTGCCGATCGCGCCGAACTTGTCCGTCACCTTGGCGCCACCGAGGACCACGACGTACGGCCGCCGGGTGCTTCCAGTCAGCTGACGGAGCGCGGCGACCTCGGCCTGGACCAGGTAACCGGCGGCGCTGGGCAGCCGCAGGGGGACGTCGTAGACGCTGGCGTGCTTGCGGTGCATGGCCCCGAAGCCGTCCGCCACGTACGTGTCCACCATCGCCACGAGCCGGTCGGCGAAGTAACCGCGGACCATCTCCTCTGTGCTGGTCTCCGCGTCGTTGAACCGCAGGTTTTCCAGCATGACCAGGCCGCCGGGACGTAGGGCCGCGACCGCCGCGTGTGCGGCGGGGCCGACGATGTCACCGGGGAACTCGACCTCTTGGTTGAGCAGGTAGGCCAGGCGCGCCGCGACCGGGGCCAGTGAATACCGCAGGTCAGGCTGGCCTCCGGGGCGGCCGAGATGCGAGCAGACGACGATCTCGGCGCCGCGGTCCATGAGCGCGGTCAG
Organism: Streptosporangiaceae bacterium; assembly: GCA_049284535.1. GTDB lineage: Bacteria > Actinomycetota > Actinomycetes > Streptosporangiales > Streptosporangiaceae > Palsa-504. The sequence continues at coordinate 28,642 of JBAPYC010000763.1, read as the reverse complement.
GGTGGGCAAGGTGGCCTTGATGCGGCCATCGTCGGTGATGCGGCCCTCGTCGAGGGGAACGTTGAGGTCGGCGCGGACCAGGACGCGTCGGCCCGTGACCGCCAGGTCGTCTAGTGTCTTCATGGCTGATCTCCTTGAGCCGCGCGGGCCCGGTCGCCAGACGGTGCCCGGGCTTCTCAGTTCAGCCTGACGGCGCCCGCGGCCAGTGGTCAGGGCCATTGGCCGCCAAGCTTCAGGACCTTAGTCCAGGATCCAGCCCGAAGCGCCTGTGCCGCTTCGGGCTACAGTCGGCGCCACCGGCGCGCTGAGCACTTCGGTCGACACCGGCAGGCCCGGAGCCACGTCGTGGCACAAGGCGACGGCCTTGTCGGGCGCGCGGGCCGATACTGCTCGCAGGGCGTCGGCCACATCGGCGGGCGTGGCGTGGAGCTTGTGAATAGGCGGCACCGGCAGCGGACCGATATGAGCTGCAGGGTGGCGCAACGCCGGCGGGCCTCCATGGCCGCCCACTCCACGGCGCGGAGCGAGGTTTCCGATCCGTCTACGCCAGCTATTGCTGGCCTGGTAGTCACGGCCAGCTCCTGGTCTGGGTGGGTCAGCGAGCAAGGGCCGCCTGGCTCGAGGCGGTGATCAGCCTGATCCTGGTGGCCTGCAGGCGGTGCGCGACGACCTGCGCCAGCCGCCGGGTGAGTTCGTAGCCCAGGCCGGGGTCGGCCCCGCAGCAGGCCCGGACGGCCGGCCCGTCAAATTCGAAGGCCTCGACAGCAGTGGCGGCTACAGCTCCGAAGGCCCACTGGTAGGGCGGGAACAGCCAGGACCAGCCGAGCAGATCGCCCATGCCTATGGTGTCGATCCTGATCTGGTCCTGGCCGGGAACGTGCAGGTCGAGCCAGACGCGGCCGGACTGGATAAGCCAGAACCGGCTGGCGTGGCCGCCGTCTTCGAAGAGCCGGCGGCCGGCCGGGAAGGTAACGTGCGCAGCCGCCGGGGCCAGCACGTCCAGCCGGGCACGGGACATGCCATGCAGGAAGGGATGAGCGGACAGGGCCGCTCCGGTCACCTCGATCATCAGGCATCACCGCTCAGGCTTCTCGATGTAATCACCTAGAGCTTGCCGGAGAGGCGGGCGTGCGGCCAGGGCCGTAGGTCACCCGGGGGCGGGGACTATGGCCGGCGGGCGGCGGGCCGCGGCTCGAGGGGAGCGCGCATGGACCAACGTCCCGGCTGAATATGGCGGAGGGCACTCCCTGCCCGCGTCCGTCCTGCTGAGGGTGATGAGTGTGGGGCGGAGGCCTCACCGCAATACCGAACAGAGCCGAGGAGGTGAAACGGCGTTCCCGTTCCGGGTTCACCGGGACGGCGTCCGCCGTGAACCCGATGACCGTAAGAGACATGTCCCGTCCGGGCGCCGGAGCACCCGGACACGACGAGCACGAAGGCTGGCCGTCGCCGTCGGATCCCGGTGACCTGAGCAAGCGCATAATCCGGCGCCGCACGGAGCTCGGGCTGAGCCAGGCCCAGGTGGCCATGCGGTCGGGGCTGACCCTGCGGTACGTGGAGTACCTCGAGCGGTACCCCGGGCGGCCCAGCCCCGCACAGCTCCGGCAGCTCGCCGCCGCGCTGAAGACGACGCTGTCCGCGCTGCTCGGCGGCGGCGCGGACGTACCTCCTGGTCAAGTACGGCCGGCCGGCCGGCGGATCATGGCCCGGCTCACCCCGGCCGAATGCCGGCGCCTGATCGCACCGGGTGGCATCGGGCGGATCGCGTTCGGTGCGGCCGACGGGCCGGTCGTCCTTCCGGTCAACTTCGCCTTCTTCCAGGAGACCCTGGTGATCAGGACGGCAGAGGGTACCGTCATCGACGGCCATGCCGACGGGCCGGTCGCGCTGGAGGTCGATCACCTCGACGAAGCGCTTCGCCAGGGCTGGAGCGTACTGGTGCGTGGGCAGGCGCACCGCGTCCTGCACCCGGCTGAGCTCCGCCGCCTGCAGGAAGACGCCGCGGTGTGGCCTTGGGCGGGCGGCGACCGGGAGGTTTACGTTCGCATCATCCCCGGCAAGATCTCCGGCCGCCGTGTCGAGGTCTGGTGAACCCGGCTCTACGCAGCGAAAGGTGGGCCGCCCGGCCAGGCTGTGACTTTCCGCGGTAAGTGGCAGGGAATCTTCAGCGCTAAATGGCATTCTCCTGCCGGGGAGGCAGGGCAGCAGCCTGGCGTCCGGTGGTGACCTCGGGAACGTGCGATCTCAGGTTGAGTCTGGGGCTGTGAGCAAGTTGCCGAAGAATTTGTCCAGGATTTCGGCGGCTCTGCTGCGGTCGGCGATTTCGTGGCCGCCAGGCGGACGACGACGCCGGCACCGCGGTGATGTTCGCCGTCAACCTCGCGATGCTCCTGGACCGGGGAGGCACCCGAGCCTGACCCCGGCCGAGTGCTTCGAGCAGTACGCCGGCGACCTGGTGCGCGAGCTCGGCGGCAGCGCCGACCGGGCACTGGGCGCCGCGCGGGCGGTCATCACCGAATCAGCGGGCAAGGCCGGGTACCCGACGCTGTGGAGGCAGGCCGCGCTGGCCGTCGAGCTGTGCCAGCGAGCCGCTGAGATCACCGGGCCGGAACTGCCGGGGTCCTACAGGCCCGGTAGCCAGGCAGGTTCCGGCATCCGGCGGTGACCGCGCCGAGGTTCAGGCTTGCCCGGTCACGCCCCGACCGGCACCTCCGTCAGAGAGATCCAGCTCAGCAGAAAACGCCGCTGTCATGGGCGCGTCCTCGGCGGCTAACAAGCCGCCGATCAGATCATTGCCCCTTTCGGGCTTACTTGGTCTGCCCCCCTCCATCAGCCAGCGCATGGCGGCTGAGAGTGCCGACGTCCGGGTCCGGGAAGTGTCTTCCGGCCAGCTCACTCTCGCCGAGGCCGACCAGTGAGCGCCCGCAAACAGCCGGAAGACGCTCAGAGGATCGCCACGCATGCCCGGGAACACATGCCCTGCGGTGACTGCGGCGCGGGACCTGGTGAGCCGTGCTTGCGGCCAGGGCGCGGCAAGACGGTCTGCAGGGGCCGCTACGTTGCTGCGGCGATAGCCGTCAGCCGGGAAGCCAAGGCGGCCCGGCTGACGCCGGAGCAGGCAGCTGAGCGGGCCGCGATCCTGGCCACCCTCCCACGGGTAAGCCGGGAGGAGATCGAGGCGTGCCGGACCCCGGCCGGCGGCTACAGCTTCACCCGCGAACGGCTCGCTTCCTGGGGTGTGCCGTGGCCGCCGCCATCCGGCTGGCGGAAGGCCCTGCTGCGCGGCGAGAACGACGAGCCAAAACCCACCGCAGCAGCGCACTCACCTGTAATCAGCCATGAACGGAGAATGCCAGCCATGAGAACAGTGCAGGTCACGACGAACAGAGATGGCACAGTGGCACTCCGGGCCGACGATGGCGGCCACGAGGTTGAGGTACGCCTCAGCGTCCGCGAAGCCTACGAGCTCGCTGCCCGCCTGAGCCACCTGGCGGACCCGCTCGAGGCGGACGAGGCGGGAGAGAGCCCGCTGTGACCGCATTCGCCGACCTGCTGTCAGACCGGGATCGGCAGCGGCTCGCCGAGCTCGCGGCCGAGGTCAAGCCCGCGGTGCCCGACGCCAGCCGCCGCGCCCGGGAGCGCGTCCCGCCCTGGCGTGACGCGGACGATAGGCGCGGCACCCGTGCTCTCGCCTCCACTTCCGGCAGGCCGCGCAGGCGCCGGGCAGCATGACGAGGAAAGCCAGGACCGTGCAGACCTGAGCCGCGTAACCGAGCGCCAACGTCATAACTATCGGCAGATCGCCGTTGCCCCAGGCCCACACCTATTGGCAGTGTCCCCGCCGGAGCTGGCCCAATTTTTGGCCACCCCGTGGCTGAGCATGCCGCGATGGCTATCCCCATGCAGACCAGAGCGGCGGTGAAATGCCGGACGAAGAGCCGTCCGTAAACGGTGAGTTGAGGACACGGCTCCGATCGCTGCCGTATCCTGTGACTTTCGGCGGTAAGTGGCTGGGAATCCTTAACGTTAAATGGCGTCTCTCTGTCCGGGAGGCATGCGCTACGCCGTCCTCGGCAACGGGCGTACAGCTGTCAGCGGGCAAACGGCCTCACGCGGGCGAGCTAGACTTGGCAAAAATTGCCAAGTCGCTATGCTGGACTTATGAGCACGATGAACATCTCGCTGCCCGACTCGCTCAAGGAGTTTGTCGAGCAGCAGGCCGCCGAGAGGGGCTACTCCACGAGCAGTGAGTACGTGCGCGAGCTGATCCGCAGAGATCAAGACAGGCAGCAGCTGCGGAACCTCCTGATGGAGGGTGCCCGGTCAGCCCCGGCAGGACCCGCAGACGCTTCATACTTCGCCGCGCTGCGTGACAGCATCCGGGGGTGAATCCCAAGCCTGTCGTCCCCCGCATCCTGGCCAGCCGGGACGTAGAGGACGCCATCGGTTACTACCTCAAAGAGGACGCGCAGCAGGCTGCGCTTGCCTTCGTCGACGCGCTCGAAGACGCTTACGCCATTCTCGGCCAGCATCCCGCCATCGGCACATCCCGGTACGCAACCGAGCTGCAGATACCCGGGCTTCGTAGTTGGGCGCTGCCAGGCTTCCCTTACGTGATCTTTTATGTCGAGCGGGAGGATCACATCGATGTGTGGCGTGTGCTCCACGGGCGACGCGATATCCCCGCCCTGGTAGAAGAGCCAGAGCCGGGATAATGGGGCCAGGCACGATCCCCCGCCCGCCAAGACCAGCGGTCACACTTGAATACGTCGGGTTACCAGTTCCGCCGTGAGCTCAGCATGGCGGAAGGCCTTCCAGCCAGCGTCTGAGTCCGTAATCATGTGCTATGGCCATTCAGTCCTCGCGGCATCGGGCAGTGCTGGAGGAGCTGACGGAATGGTGGGAGGACTTGCGCGATCGGGGTACCGGCTCGCGGGTGGTGCTGGTGCCGGTGCCGCGCGGATGGGGACGCTCCCGCGTTCTGGAGGAATTCCGGGGGGTGGTTGAAGATCTCGACGGTCCTCTGACGTTCAGCATCAGCGGCACTGCGCTAGCTGGTCGGGCGGTCCAGGCGGAGGAGCTGCGTGAGGCGTTGAGGACGGCTGAGCTGGGGTCACGTGCCGCCGGGCCGCTCGGCCTTGACACGGCGGCCGGTGAGGTTCAGCTCGGGCTGGGGATCGGCGGTTTGTTCGCCTCTGGGCTGGCGGTGGCGGTGCCGCTGCTGCTGGCATCGCTCGCGGTGACGGCCGCCGGGGAACGTCTGGGATGCCAGCCCTGCCGGGCAGCAGGGCGCCGTGGCCCGGGCGGCGCGAGCGGTGGCGGCCGTGTCTGTGTCGGCACCTGTGCTGGTGACCGTGGATGACGCGGAGCTTTTGGATCTTGGCCTGGCCGTCGCCATGATCGAGAATCTGGCCAGCCGCCGCGACGGGCAGGTCCTGGTGGTGGCCGCGGTCACACCGGGCAGTGGCCTGGAAGCCGAGCTTTTCTCCCCCGGCAGATACGAGCTGCTCGGCCGCGTTCATAAAGCCGACGCGGACCCGGATATGAGGTACGGGGCCCGGGCCGCCCTGGCCCGGGAGGCCGGCCCGGATCTGCCTGATGTGGCGGTCGAGCGCATCGCGGCGCGCACGCGGAACTTTGCCGAAGTGTTCGCCGTATGCACAGAAGACAAGCTGGCCGAACTGGCCCAGGAGACAGGCCCTGCCCTGCTGGCAGCTGTAGACACCGTCATCACCGGGGCCCTGGACCGGGCGAAGGTCTCGGCGGAGGCGACCGTGCTGGCCTGGGCCGGCGGCGCCCTGCATATCCGCCAGGCCGACAGGGTCCTGGAGGTCCTGGGCGCTGAACGGCAGCCAGACGATCCGTGGGTGGTCCGGTCCGGCGGGCTGGCCCGGCTCACTGACCCGGCGTCTCCGCGCCTGGCCGAGCAGGTCGCGGCGCTGGCCGCTGCTACCCGGCGCCAGCTCGCCGCCGTGGTGCTGGACGAGGCCGTCAACATCGCCAGGGATCCGGATGCCACCCTTGTGGGGCGAGTCATCGCGCGGCAGGCCGCCCATCACGTCCGCGCCGACCTGGCCGCGCGCGGCCAGGTCACCACCGTGCAGGGCATGCTGATCCGGGGCCTGGAGAGGCTCGGCGACCCGGCAGCCGCCTACCAGGTCGCCACCGAAGCGCTGGCGGAGCTGCCCGCAGGCGATCAGGGCAGCGAGGACCGGCGGGAAATCCTGAAAACGGTACTCCGTCTCTCCCGGACCCGGCCCGGCCAAGGTGAGGACCCGCTGATCGAAGAGGCAGTCGCCTTGGCACTCTCGGGCGGTGCCGTGCTGGGGCTAGAAGCCCGCGTCTGGGCAGTAGCCGACCTGCTGGACCGGCCCGGCAAGCGCGAGGCTGCCCTCAAGCTGGCCGATCAGGTCACCGCCGAGCTGGCACAACACCCCAACACGGAGACAACCGCGAACCACTGGCGTCTCCTGCTCGCCTTCCACGCCGGCCGGGTCGGATATCCCGCCATCAGCCAGCGGCTCCTCACCCCGATGATCAACACGACAGCCACCGGACTGCAGGAAGCCGCCCAGGCGGTTCTGTACGCAATCGGCGGGCCCAGGGCGGATACTCGCCTTCAGATCATCATCCTGGAAGCCGAACTTGCTGCTAGGCCCCGCGGCGCGGACGATGACCTGCTTCGCCTGCACGGCGCGCTAGCTGCTGACTATGGCACGCTAGGCGTTTACAGGAGCGCGCTCCGGCATGGCAGAGACGAGCTAGCGCTTCGCTGTCGCCTGCAGGGCCCTGGTCACCGCCAGACTATAAGAGCTCGGGCGTGGGTTGCGGAGTGGACTGGCCAGAACGGGGACAGCGCGGGGGCCCTGCGCTTGGCCCAGGAGCTGCTCCCCGACCAGGTGCGGGTCCTGGGCCCGGACCACCTCGACACCCTGGCCAACCGCGCCAACATAGCCCTCTGGACCGGCGAGCACGGAGACAGAGGGGAGGCCCTGCGCCTGTATCGGGAGCTGCTCCCCGACATGGTGCGAGTCCTGGGCCGGGACCACCCCACCATCCTTAGGACCCGCGGCAATATCGCATCATTGACCGCTTACCGCAAGGACAGCGGGGAGGCCCTGCGCTTGGCCGAGGAGCTGCTCCCCGACATGGTGCGGGTTCTAGGCCGGAACCACCCGGACACCCTGGCCAACCGCGCCAACATTGCCTTCTGGACCGGCGAGCACGGGGACAGCGGCGAGGCCCAGCGCCTGTCTCGGGAGCTGCTCCCCGACATGGTGGAGGTCCTGGGCCGAGATCACCCCGACACCCTGAGGACCCGCCGAGCCATCGCACACCTGGCTGGTGAAAGCTGATGCATGTGCTCTGCTGACCTAGAATGAGCGCCTTCGGCGACGAGCTCGGCGATGCGGGTCTGAACAGCTTGCCGAGCGCGTTTCTGCCATCCCATTTATTTCCTGGACCACGCACCGGGCAGGGTATCCGTTAAGGGATCCCTCAACGAGACACCCCCGGACGCGGCGCGCCGAGGCGGCCGGCCTGCGGTAACGCCGTCTCATATAGGCAGTCCGCGGAAATGTCCGGTGAGGGAAGGCTAAACGCTAAACGGTACGCCGCCGGGGTAATCAGTATCCGCCCGGCTCAGCTACTGGCAGCCCGAGCATTCGGGAGCCCGTCTCCTCGCCTATCGTTCAGGCCCAGTCGGAAGGACGATACGGAGGTACCGGCGGGGGCGGGGGACGCTGGCTTAGCTCGGCATACTGTGTGGTTATGGCGAGGTTGAGAGCTGCCTCGATGGTGTCGAGCTGAAGTTGCATCCGCATTAGCTTTGGGCCGATGTCGGCCGTTACCTCCCGACGGAGGTAACGGATGCACGCCGCTCCGCCTGCGAGAACGCCGAGCAGCGCGCCGACGGCGAAGATGAGCAGGACCATGACTCTTCCTCCTATCGTTCAGATTGGTCAGGAACGGGGTGCGAAGAGACCGGCGGGGGCGGGGGACGCTGGCTTAGCGCGGCATACCGTGTGGTTATGGCGAGGTTGAGAGCTACCTCGATGGTGTCGAGCTGAAGTTGCAGGCGCTTGAGTTTCGGGCCGATGTCGGCCGTTACCTCCCGACGGAGGTAACGGATGCACGCCGCTCCGCCTGCGAGAACGCCGAGCAGCGCGCCGACGAAGAAGAGACGAAGAAGATAAGCACGCTCATTGAAGAGCGGGCCGTTGCGATCCAGGCTACGGCCGCCGAAACGCCGGCAAGAATGCCGCCAAAGGCGAGCCAGGTGCCCTGCGGCCGCCAGTACAGGTGACGGTTGGGCGCTTTCCCGGCGCCGAGGATCAGGATCCGGCGGAGGACCCCGGACAGCCGTCGGCGCTCAAGGCCGACACGTCGGATACCGGACTCGCGCCGTACTCGCTGATTGACATCTGCCAGTACTGACGGGTCGGCATTTCCGAGGAGTTCGCGGAACCGCTGGGCGACGTGCTCAGGAGTGACACGACGGTCAACGGCCTCCAAGAGATTCAGCTGTTCGATCAATTCGTGCGCTCGCTCATTCTGCTGCGCTGGGTCGTCCCGGGGCTTGCCGTGGTCGTTCACTGGATCTCCTCCTTCCTCGGCTCCGGTGTGGTGACCGTCGATTCCTCTTCTAGCTGGTCGTCGCTCAGGGCCTGGCGTGACTTGGGTACAAGCGGTGCTATCTCCGGGTGCAGCTTGAGGCGATCCCTGCCGTTCTTCAGATGCTGGCGGATGTTCTCGTCGCTTTTGCCGAGTTTTTCGGCGATCTCGTGAGTAGACAGCCCATCCATGACCAGCTTGATCACACTCTGCTGTATCAGGGTCAAGCATTCGAGCAAGCGTTCGATATATTGCTCATCTTCCAAATCTGTCAGCCGGTGATCAAGATCCGCTTCGATGACCAAGTGCCCGCCTCGGAGCTCGCGCGGCAGGCGATCCCGCTCACGCTGACGCTCCTTGATGAAGAATCGGTATGCCGCCCGCTGTACCCAGGCGATCGAGTACTCGGGGGCCTTCGCGGCCCGGACCTGCTTCGCGAAGTCCAGCATGGCTTTCTGGACCGCGTCTTCTGCTTCATCGACGTCGCGCCCAAGAGCACCAAGAACTTGACCTGCCGCAGGTACTGAACCGTGTAGAAGGCCTGAAGCTGCTCAAGCGTCATGGGTGGCGCGGCCACGGCCTTGCTCGTCCTTACCCGCGTCACACCCACCCCTTCACATCAGGTCCCGGTGCTCTTTTTATGGATTGGTCTGCGAGAGCAGCGATGCGTGAACGCCAATTTCCATGATCTTTCCCGCAAGACCAGGCGCAGACCTCGGCTCGGTACATCCCGCGCGCCGGTGCCCGGCGGCGAACAGCACCCTGCGCCGCGCCGTGGCCGTGCTGCCCGGGATGGCCGACAGCGCGGTCACGTCGACCCGGCCGGGCCAGATAAGCGGCGATCCGAGCGGCGGCTGCGGCGGCAGAACTCCGGGGAGTCGAGGTACGGTCGCCGGAGCAGGGTCTGAACCGCATGCAGGCATCTGCCGCGTTTAAGAAGCACGGCCTAAACCCACGTGCCTTCGGTTCGTGGGTCCAGGGTGGATACCTTGCCCGCGAGGGAGACCGGCGCTGGCTCACCAGCAAGGGACGTGAGTGGGCCGATTCCCATGCCGAGCAAACAGACTGACCGCGGCAACCATTGCCGCGCCGGTAAGCATCTCACCAGGGCAGTCGCCAGAAGTCGGCCACCCGCTGACGTGGCCTTTTCACGGAACGTCCAGGTTAAAGACCTAGCCCGTGAGGCGGGAGCCCCTGGACCCGCCGTGTGAGACTGCGATGAGAGGACGTTGCCCGATGTCCGAAAAGGACGAGCACAAGGTCACATATATCCTTGGCCCCGGCTGCCAGGCATGCACGAGCAAGCCTCGCCGACCTGCTGGCCTTCTTCGGGGTGTTGGTGCTCGCCGGCAGCCTCGCCTTCCTGCTCGACCGCACCGGCCAGCTTTCCGCGCGGCTGGTGTTCGCCGGGGCCGCCGGCCTGGTAACCGCCTGTGTGAACGCCTGGCGGCGGCTGCGTCGGATCGAGCTGCGCCGCTGGCGCAGCGGCCAGGTGACCTACCGCGGTCGCCGAGTGACCGTGGTCTCTGCCTGGGGTGTGGAAGGCCAGCCGCCGGCGATCGAGCCGCTGGCCCAGCCGGACACCACCGCGCCGACCGCGCCGACTAAGCCGAGCACGAGCGCGCAGCTAAATGGGCGCGGCTGATGTACCCGGCGAGGAGGTAGCCGGGGCGCGGTCCAGGTTGCCGCGGCCGCGGTCGTAGCGACGGGTGGGGACTTGGGTCAAGCGATAATCTTGGCCGGACTCACTCGAGGCTCCCCGGCCCGCCTGCCATCGCCACCATCCTGGTGTAGGAGAAACGATCGATTCCCGACATGATCACCAGAGGGCCCCGGATCGGGGGCCGCGCCGCCTGGCGGGCGTCGTAAAAGGTGTTGCAAAGCCGGCGTGTCTATCAACTCTCCGGCCGCCGTTTCTCTACAGTCTCAGACGTGACAGACGCTCATCCCGGTACCTCCGAAGCCCCCGGCGACCTCCTGGCTCCGGAGCCAGCCGCCCGGACCGGTGCCCTGATCGGTTATGCCCGGGTCAGCACTTCCGGCCAGCTGCTGGACCGCCAGCAGCACGCCCTCGCCGACGCCGGCTGCCTCCGCATCTTCGCCGACAAGCTATCCGGCAAGAACACAGACCGCCCCGAGCTGGCGGCCTGCCTGGACTACCTGCGCCCTGGCGACACCCTGGTCGTGCCGAGCCTGGACCGGCTCTCCCGGTCCCTGGCCGACCTGATCCAGGTCGTCACCACGCTGCGCAGGCAAGGAGTGGGTTTCAAGAGCCTGCACGAGGCCCTGGACACCACCACCCCAGGCGGCCGGCTGGTCTTCCACGTCTTCGCCGCGCTCGCCGAGTTCATCCGCGAGCTGATCATTGAGGGCACCCGCGAGGGGCTGGACGCTGCCCGGGCCCGCGGTGTGCGCCTGGGGCGGCCGCCGGCCATGACCGCCGAGCAGATCCGGCACGCCCGCGATCTGCTGACCCGGCCGGACAACACAGTCTCTTCCATCGCCCGGCTGCTCGGCGTCAGCCGCGCCACCGTTTACAAGTACGTTCCCGGGCTCCCCGCCCGCGGACAGCCCGCTGCGGCCCAGCCCAGCGGGCAGGAGTAAGAAGGGAGCAGCGCCTGGCCGGGTGGCTGCCGGGACCGCCGCCGCATCCGCGTTCCTGCGGCTGTGAGCTCCGGGCCCGTCAGCGGCTGCGTGAGCCTCAGCGCCGGGCTGGCCATCTCGGCAGCGGGCGGCGGGGTGAACCAGGGCCGGCTGCGGCATCCCCGCCGCGGCAAACCATGTCGATTAACCTGTCCATCGACAAGCCCGCGGTGCTTGCGGAGATGCTCCGGGTGCTGGTTCTGGGCGGGCGGACAGGTGGTCGCGCCTGTCTAGTGCGGTGTCCCGGGCTTGCTCAATCGCGCGCCGGAGCTGGCCGACGGATGGCGAACCCGATATGCGGCCGTCTTCGTCGCGGTAGAGCCGGCATGACATGCCCGGCGGTTGCCCCAGCTGGGTGAACGGGTCCATCCCGTCGATCAGCAACGTGGGCGAGCCGTGCATGCCGCGCCTGGCCGCCTCGTCCGCGCTGGAGATGACATGATGCGATACCGAGATATCCGCCCGGTCCTGCAGGACGGCCGCGAGCCGGTCCTTCAGGACGGCCGCGTTCGGTGGGCTCGGCCAGGACGGTCAGCTGCATCTCTCGCGCTCTCTGGTCATCTGGCTACCAGGGCAGGTGCCGGTTGAGCCACTGGAGCGCGGGTCCGACGACCGGGCGCTGATGCCACCCCCGCGCCATGACTTCATGGCGGATCGACTCAGCGGTCCCGCGCAGCGTCTGGCGCATCACCGTGGCCTGGTGGTCCCGGGCCCGCCGCCGCAGGAAATGGACACAGCTGATGCAGATACCGACTTCGGGATGGTTGCCCAGCCGGACCAGTGTTTCCTCGGATCTGGTCTTGCCGCAGCACCAGCATCTGCTCTGCCCGATCTGGCCTGTCGCCGTCTGGGTCTGAGCGCTCATACCCGGCTCCCGTCTGTTAGCAGCGATTGTAGACGGCCGGCCGCAGGCTGATGGGGTACGTTTCCCCTGACCGAGGTGCCCCTTTGGGGCCAGCCGCGCCCGCCGGTCAGCGAAGGTGTCAGGATGGCCGCCAGTGACCGTCGGATACCCCAGATGACCAGACGATCACAGACACGCAATAGGCACGGCCAGATCCTCCCTCGACTGACCCGCACCATGCAGGGATGGCCCGCGTCCGGTCCGGGCAGGCTCCGGTACCGCTGCTACGGCCAGGGCGGTCTTGCGCAGTGACGAGCGCAGCTGGCCGATGTACCTACCCGCAGCAGACGCCGGAGGAGGTGGGATCGTCCTGGCCGGCTGCCTGTGTCCCGCCGCAGCACTGGGTGGCCTGGCCCCCGTCGAGCTGGGCCTCGACCGCCTCCCATTTCTTGTCCCCGCCTTCGCCCCAGAAGGTCTGGCTGTCCTGCAGGACGGTGTAGATCTCCCAGCGCTCGCCATTGGGAGAGCCGGTGACCCAGAACTTGTCCTGCCGGGCGTAGCAGCAGGTGGTGCCCCTTTCATCGACAGCAGCCAGGCCTGCCCCGGCAAGCCGGGCCTGCTCGGCGTCGACGGCGTCAGCGTCGGGGACCTCCACGCCGAGGTGGTTCAGGCTGCCGCCCTGCCCTGGGTTTTCCAGCAGCACCAGCTTGAGCGGCGGCTCGGCGATGGCGAAGTTGGCGTAGCCGGGCTTGCGCTTCGCGGGCTCGGTGCCGAACAGCTTGGTGTAGAAGCTGACGGCCTCCTCGATGTCGTCGACGTTCAGCGCGAGCTGGACCCGGGACATGGCGTCCTCCCTAAGACATTGATTGTCGTCTATTTCCTGCAGGGCCGAGTTTGGCACTGACATCGACATCTGTCAATATAGATGGGTGCCTAAGTCCTTGACGGTGATCAGCCCGGCCGAGTCGGCCGCGTGCTGCGCTCCCCTGACCGCGCAGCCCCTGACGGTGGAGCAGGCCGAGCAGGTCGCGCCAATGCTGAAGGCACTGGCCGACCCGGTGCGGCTGCGGCTGATGTCCCTGGTCGCGTCCCACCAGGATGGCGAGGCGTGCATCTGTGACCTGAACGAGGCGTTCGACCTGTCCCAGCCGACGATCAGCCACCACATGAAGGTGCTGCATGAGGCCGGGCTGGTCGACCGGGACAAGCGCGGCGTGTGGGTGTATTACCGGGTCCGCCCCCAGGCGCTGGCCAGCCTGAGCACCCTGATCGGCTGGCCCCGGTAGCTCTGGCCCCAGGTCTTTCCTCCTGATCATTCATCGTCTATCGTCGATTAACGATGAATGATGCGCTGCCGCTGGACCGTGAGACCGCTGACACCTATGCGGCCTGGTTCAGGGCCCTGGCTGACGGCACCCGGGTCCAGATCGTCTCCCTGCTGGCCCGCAGCGGCCGGCCGCTGACGGTCAAGGAGATCGTCGCTGCGGTGCCGGTGGGCCAGTCGACCGTGTCCGAGCACTTGCGGCAGCTCGCCGCGGTGCGGTTCGTGCTGGCTGAGGAGCGCGGCACGTCCCGGCTGTACCGGATCAACGGCAACTGCGTGAAGTGCTTCCCCACAGCCGCTGACCTGGTGATGGGCAACCCGTCACCCGTCCCGCCCGCTGACCAACCGGAGGATGACCAATGAGCCCAGCCCATCCAGCTGACCCCGGGCAGACCCGGGCCGCAGTCGCCGCCTGGTACGCCAGCCTGGCCCGGGCCGCGCAGGCAGGCCAGACGGTCACCGACGCCGATCCGGGCAGCTCCCCGGATGGCTGCTTCGGCCCCGCTGGCTACTCCGACATTGACGGCCTGCCCGAGGGCGCGACACGGGCCAGCCTGGGCTGCGGCAACCCCGTCGCGGTCGTAGACCTGCGTCCCGGGGAGACGGTGCTGGACCTGGGCTCAGGCGGGGGTATCGATGTGCTGCTGTCCGCGCGGCGGGTCGGCCCGGGCGGCAAGGCGTACGGGCTGGACATGACCGAGGACATGCTGGACCTGGCCCGGGCCAACGCCCGCCAGGCCGGCGCGGGCAACGCCGAGTTCCTGCGCGGCCAGATCGAGGCGATCCCCCTGCCTGACGAGGCTGTCGATGTGATCATCTCCAACTGCGTGATCAACCTGTCGACCGACCGGCCCGCGGTCTTCGCCGAGAGCTTCCGCGTCCTGCGGCCCGGCGGGCGCCTGGGCGTCTCCGATCTCCTGGCCGAGGACCGGCTCACCCCGGACCAGCGGCTCCAGCGCGGCGCCCAGGTCGGCTGCATCGCCGGGGCGCCCTCCTTCACCGAGTACCGCGACGCGCTCACCCGGGCCGGGTTCGCCGGCATCAGCATCACCCCGGCCCACCAGGTCGCCGACGGCGTGCACGCGGCGATCATCCGCGCCGCCCGGCCGTAGCTCATGCCAGCCCCGGGAGCCAGAGCCCGGATCGAGGTGATGACCGGTGAGCACGCCGCCGCCGTGCTCGCGATCTACCAGGCCGGGATCGAGGAAGGCAACGCCACCTTCGAGACCCTCGCCCCGGACTGGCCCGGCTTCACCGCTGCCAGGCTCCCCGGTCACCGGTTCGTCGCAACCACGGCTGGTGAGGTCGCCGGGTGGGTGGCCGCCTCGGCTACCTCCGGCCGCGTGTCTACGCCGGGGTCGTCGAGCACTCGGTCTACGTCCATCCCGGCGCCCGCGGCCAGGGCATCGGCCGCCAGCTCCTGGCCGCGCTGATCGCCTCCACCGAGGCCGCCGGGATCTGGACCATCCAGTCCGGCATCTTCCCGGAGAACACCGCCAGCCTGGCCCTGCATCAGGGCGCCGGGTTCCGCACCGTCGGGATCCGGGAACGCATCGGCCAGCACCACGGCCGCTGGCGCGATGTCGTCCTCATCGAGCGCCGCAGCCCCGCCGTGTGACCACACTGCCCGGACAGCCCGGCGGCCTGCAGCCGGGGCAGCGGGTCAGGAGGTCGCAGCCAGGCGGGGAGCGAGCCGCCCGACGCGTCGGCTGAGCTCGTCCACGGCTGCGTCGAAACTGGCCGGATCGCCAGCTGGCACCGGGTCCGGGACGGACCAGTGCACGGCGGCGCGGCGGCCCAGCTCCTCGCGGGCCAGGTCGCACACCGTGACCACGAGGTCTCCCTCGTGCTGGACCTCGGCGATATCGCGGGGCCGCAGGCGGGGCAGCGGCAGCGCGTGGCGGCGGGCGGCATCGATTGCCCCGGGGTCGATCGCGGCTGCCGGATGCGTTCCGGCCGATGCCGCCGGGACGCTGCTGGCCCGGCGCCACAGCGCGGCGGCCAGATGCGAGCGCGCCGAGTTGGCCGTGCACACGAACAGCACCCGCCGGGCCTGCTGGGCCGGCGGCGCGGCCAGCGAGTCCAGGGTGCCGGGAACCAGCCGCAGGTACGTCCGGCGGCGGTCACCTTCCGAGCGGCGGCGGGCGATGACACCGGCCTGCTCCAGCACGTGCAGGTGATGCGCCACCAGGTTGGACGGCATGGCCAGCATCGCCGCCAGCTCCGATGGGGACGCGTCCCCGGCCAGCAGGGCGTCCGTGACCGCCAGCCGCGCCGGATCAGCCAGCGCGGCGTGCACAGCAGCACGCCGTTCCAGCTCAGAAGTTCTCTCAATAGCCATTGACTCAATCTTGACTGAGCTAGTCTCCTCTGTCAAGATGAGCGGCGTGACCAGTGCACCCCTCCTGCTGTGGCGCCGCCTGCTCGCCGAGTTCCTCGGCAGCGCGTTCCTGGCCGCCGTGGTGATCGGCTCCGGGATCGCCGCGCAGCGGCTGTCCCCAGGCCAGACCGGCCTGGAACTTCTGGAGAACTCCGCGGCGACCGCCGCCGGGCTGTTCGCGATCATCTTGATGTTCGGCCCGGTCTCCGGCGGCCACTTCAACCCGGTGGTCTCCTTCACCGACGCCGCGTTCGGCGGCCTGTCCTGGCGGGACGCCGCCGCGTATCTGCCCGCGCAGGTGGCCGGGTGTATCACCGGGGCGGTGGCAGCGAACCTGATGTTCGCGCTGCCCGCGGTCATGATCTCCGCCCAGCACCGGGCCTCGCCCGCGCATTTCCTGTCCGAGGTCATCGCCACGGCCGGGCTGCTGCTGGTGATCTTCGCGCTGGCCCGGTCCGGGCGCAGCCGGTCCGCCCCGGCGGCGGTCGGGGCCTACATCGGCGCGGCGTACTGGTTCACCTCCTCCACCAGCTTCGCCAACCCGGCCATCACCATCGGCCGAATGTTCTCGGACACCTTCGCCGGGATCGCCCCGTCCTCGGTGCTGCCCTTCATCGCCGCGCAGGTCCTCGGCGCCATCGTGGCCGCCGGGATCATCAAGGCGCTGTACCCCGCCATCACCCCCGCCGAGGCCGCCGACATCATCTTCCCCCACCACAGCGAAGCCGCACGGCCACCAGCCAGCGCGGCCTGCAACAGCGCCTCACTGCCTGCGGACGGACCGCAAGACCCGGCCTCACGGACCGGGAACTAGACAGGAGCCCGCCCTATGCACCTGGTCATGATCGGCGGCAGCGACGCCGGGATCAGCGCGGCCCTGCGGGCCCGGGAGCTGGACCCGGCCGCGGACGTCACGGTGGTCCTGGAGGACGCCTACCCGAACTTCTCGATCTGCGGGATCCCCTACTACGTCTCCGGTGAGGTGCCCCACTGGCGCAACCTGGCCCACCGCACCATCGCCGACCTGGAAGCCGCGGGGATGCGGCTGCGGCTGGACACCACCGCCCGGCGCATCGACGTGGCCGCCCGCAAGCTCCTGGTCACTCCCGCCAGCGGCGGTGAGGAGGTCCTCGGCTACGACAGCCTCATCGTCGGTACCGGCGCCGTCCCGGTCCGGCCCCCGATCAGCGGCGTGCGCGGGAAGGACGCCCTCGGCCCGGGTGACGGGGTGCACCTGCTGCACTCGATGGGCGACACCTTCGCCGTCATGGCCACCCTGGAGCAAGCCGCGCCTGCCAGCGCGGTCATCGTCGGCGCCGGGTACATCGGCCTGGAAATGGCCGACGCCCTGACCGTCCGCGGGCTCCAGGTCACCCAGATAGAACAGCTCGCCGACGTGCTCCCCACCGTCGACCGGCAGCTGGGCGCCCTGGTTCACGCCGAACTGGCCGCCCACGGGGTGGAAGTGCTGACCGGCACCACGGTCCAGGCCATCAGCAAGGCCCCGCCCGGCAGAACCGGGCGGCTGGAAGTCCAGGCCACCGCGGCTGACGGCACGGCAGTGAGCCGCACAGCGGACATGGTGCTCGTCGTCGTCGGGGTCCGGCCCGAGACCACCCTGGCCGCCGGCGCCGGGGCCGACTTCGGCGTCAAAGGCGCGATCGCCGTCGACCCCGGCATGCGCACCAGCCTGCCCGGCATCTACGCCGCGGGCGACTGCGTCATCACCCACCACCGGCTGCTCGGGGAGACGTACCTGCCGCTGGGCACCACCGCGCACAAACAGGGCCGGGTCGCCGGGGAGAACGCCCTCGGCGGCAACCGGCAGTTCGCCGGGAGCCTCGGCACCCAGGTCGTGAAGATCTTCGGCCAGGCCGCTGCCCGCACCGGGCTGCGCGACCACGAAGCGGCCCCGGCCGGGTTCGACCCGGTCACCGTCGAATCCGTGGCCGATGACCACAAGGCCTACTACCCCGGCAGCCACCGCATCACGATGCGGGTCACCGGCGACCGGGCCACCGGCCGGCTGCTGGGCATGCAGCTGTTCGGGCACAAGAACGCCGAGATCGCCAAGCGCATCGACATCGCCGCCACCGCCATCTTCCACGGCATGACCATCGATGCCGTCAGCGACCTGGACCTGTCCTACACCCCGCCCCTGGGCAGCCCGTGGGACGCGGTCCAGATGGGCGCCCAGGCCTGGACCCGGGCCACCCAGCAGCGCTAACCGCGCCCCTGGACCTTCTGCGAAGGAGCAGCCATGTCAGGGCACAACAGAGGACCCGGCTCTCAGCCGCACCACACAGGACACCCGGCCATCAGGGCAGCCGCGGCCGCCATCATCCTCCTGGCCCTCGGCGCATGCAGCAGCACGGCGACGAGCACCGCGAGCACCACGGCCAGCACGGGCAGCGGCCGGCCGGGCACCCTCACCGGGGCGGGCTCGACCTACGTCGCCCCGTTCTTCTCCCTGGCCTTCGCCCGATACCATCAGCTTCACCCCGCGGTCACCGTGAACTATTCCGCCGTGGGCAGCAGCGCGGGCATCGCCGCGATCAGCGCCCAGCAGGTCGACTTCGGCGCCTCCGACGTGCCCATGAACGCCAGCGAGCTAGCAGCCACCAAAGGAGGCCCCGTCACCCAGGTGCCCGACGCCCTGGGCGCCGAAGGCGTGGCCTACCACCTGAACCTCCCGGCGGGCGCCCGGCTGCACCTGACCGGCCCGGTCCTCGCGGCCATCTACCTCGGGCAGATCACCACCTGGGACAACCCGGCCATCACCGCGCTCAACCCGGGCCTGTCTCTCCCGGCCGCGCCGATCACCGTCGTGCACCGCTCCGACGGCAGCGGCACCACCTACATATTCAGCAACTACCTGTCTAGCGTCGACCCCACCTGGGCAGCCAAGGTCGGCACCGGCAAGACGCTGAACTGGCCCGTCGGGGAAGGAGCCGAAGGCAACAGCAGCGTGACCTCCACGGTGTACCGCACCCCGTGGTCTATCGGCTACGTCGAGCAAGCATATTCCCAGGGGCTGCTCTTGCCGTTCGCCGAAATCCGCAACCAGGCCGGGAACTATGTCCTCCCGTCCACCCGGACCATCGCCGCCGCCGCGGCCCAGAAACCCGGCATCACCCCGGCCGACTTCTCCATCGTCAACCAGCCCGGAGCCGCCAGCTACCCTATCAGCGGGTACAGCTGGGCGCTGATCTACACCCATCAGCCCAGCCAGGCCACTGGGCAGGCCCTGGTCAGCATGCTGGGCTGGCTGACTCACGACGGCCAGGCCTACGCCGGCGCGAACCTCTACGTGCCCCTGCCAGCTCAGGTCCAGCAACTCGCCCGCACCATGCTCCAGCAGATCAGCGGCCCCGCCGGGACACACTTGCTGGGCTAAGGACACGCTCCAGCCCAGGGAACGCCATCGGGCACTGAAGATTCCACGCCGTAGATCGCTAAAGATCACAGCCAGGCGGCCCACCTCTTATCTCCCGATGTCCTACAGCTGCCCGCCGGCCAGGGCGGCCAGGGCGGCCAGGGCGGCCAGGTCGGCCAGGGCGGCCAGGTCGGCCAGCCGGCAGGTGTATCCCCACTCGTTGTCGTACCAGCCGAACACCTTCACCAGCGTCCCGGACGCCTGGGTCAGCGGTGAGTCGAACACGCACGACGCAGGATCGCCGATGATGTCCCGGGACACGATGGGATCGGTGCTGTACCGCAGGTACCCCTGCATCGGGCCGGCCGCCGCGGCCGCGAATGCCTGGTTGACGTCCTCGGCGGTGACGTCCCGGCTGACCACCACGGCCAGGTCGGTGAGCGAGCCGTCCTCGACCGGGACCCGGAGCGCCACCCCGGCCAGCTTCCCGGCCAGCGCCGGGATGACCTGGCCGGTAGCCCGGGCGGCGCCGGTGGTGGTGGGCACGATGGACAGTGCCGCCGACCGCGCCCGCCGCAGGTCCTTGTGCGGGCCGTCAAGCAGCATCTGGTCTCCGGTGTAGGCGTGCACCGTGGTCATGAAGCCGCGCTCGATACCGAACGCGGGGCAGCTGAAGTCCGGGACCCCGGCCCGCGGCGAGCGAGTGGCCAGGTACAACCGCCTAGTGGAGGTCGCCGCCGCCAGCCCGGCGCTTCGCTACGGAGCACCTGGTTAGTCTCACCCGGCAGGCTGAATCCGGCGGCCGGTGACGCGGGTGGGGACGATGCGGATGAACAGCTCGCGCTCGCCCGCCGGCCAGGGCTCGACGCCCGCTCGTTCGGCCGATTCGCGCTCGGCGTCGGTCACGTGATGGGCCGGCCCCTGGATCAGCACGTTCCAGCCCTGCCGCCCGGCCTTGTCGATCTCGTCGATCTCGAACGCCACCTTGTACTCACCGCCCCGGATCCCGGTTTCCAGGTCCTCGTCGAGCGGGCTGTGCTGGGCCGTGCGGAACACGATGGCCTCGTCGTGCCACTGGTAGTTCACCGGCAGCACGGCCGGGCCGAACCGGCTCTGATAGGCGATCCGGCCGATGCCGCCCGGCGCGATCAGCGCCAGGCACTCGGTCTCGTCGAGCTCGGTGATGGTGCGGTCAGCCATGACATCTTCCTTCCGGATGCAGCCTGATCGGATACTTCTGACCGTAACGCCGGGAGGCGGTGCCGGGACCTCCCATCGGTCCGGCATTACGGTGACCTTCAACCCGTGTGGAAATGGACCTTTGGCCCTGCTATTCCGCGGCCCGTCCGGCGAGGCTCGTCACTGGAACCAGACAATCCAGTGGAGGAAGCCATGCGAGCCCTCGTCTACCACGGTCCGGGTCAGAAGGCCTGGGAAGAAGTAGCTGACCCAGAGATCCTCGACGACGGCGATGTCATCGTGCGGGTCGACGCGACCACCATCTGCGGGACCGACCTGCACATCCTCAAGGGTGACGTGCCCGCGGTGACCGACGGCCGGATCCTGGGCCACGAGGCCGTCGGGACCGTCTGGGAGGCTGGCGACGGCGTGCGCCGGATCTGCCCCGGCGACCGGGTCCTTGTCTCCTGCATCAGCGGATGCGGCTCCTGCCGGTACTGCCGCGAGGGCCGCTACGGGCAGTGCCTGGAGGGCGGCGGCTGGGTCCTTGGCCACAAGGTCGACGGCACCCAGGCCGAGTTCGTCCGCGTGCTGTACGCGGACACCTCAACGTTCCGGATCCCCGACGGCGTCAGCGACTCCGAAGCCCTGATGCTGGCCGACATCCTGCCCACCGGCTATGAGGTCGGGGTGCTGGCCGGCGGGGTCCGCCCCGGTGATGTCGTGGCCGTGGTCGGCACCGGCCCCGTCGGGCTGGCTGCCATCACCGGCGCGCGGCTGTACAGCCCTAGCCACATCGTGGCCATCGACCTGTCCGACGCCCGCCTCGACGCGGCCAAGAAGGCCGGTGCCGACATCACGGTCAACAACTCGCGCGAAGACCCGCTGCGGGTCATCAAAGAGCTGACCGGACGGCTCGGCGCCGACGTCTCCATCGAGGCCGTGGGCCTGCCCGAGGCCTTCGAGCTGGCCGTCAAACTGGCCCGGCCGGGCGGCAGGATCGCCAACATCGGCGTGCACGGCGAGGCCGTCACGCTGCACCTGGAAGAGCAGTGGATCAGGGACATCACGATCACGACAGGCCAGGTGGACACCTCCTCGACCCCGACCCTGATGCGCCTCATCACCACCGGGCAGATTGACGCCGGGCAGTTCATTTCCCACCACTTCGGCCTGGATGACTTCGAAACGGCCTACGACGTCTTCGCTCATGCGGCCGATACCGGCGCGCTCAAGGTCGTCCTCAGCCGCTGAGGCAGCAAAGACGGGAGTGAGAACGATGAAGAACGTAGTCAGGGACATCATGACCACCCGGGTGCTCTGGGTGCGGCCGGACGCCTCTTTCAAGGAGATCGCCGCAGCCCTGCACCGGAGCCGGGTCAGCGCGTTCCCGGTCCTCGACGAGAACGAGAAGGTCATCGGCGTCGTATCCGAGGCCGACCTGCTGACCAAAGAGGCCCTGGACGGTGAGCCCGGTGTCCTGGACGGCATCCTGCACCACCGGGACCAGCAGAAGGCACGCGGGATAACCGCAGGTGACCTGATGTCCCAGCCGGCGGTGACCGCCGGGCCCGACGACACGATCGAGGACGCCGCCCGGCTGATGTATGCGCGCAAGGTCAAGCGCCTTCCCGTCGTGGACTCCGGAGACAGGCTGGTCGGCATTATCAGCCGGGCCGATGTGCTGGCCGTCTTCGACCGCTCGGACGCGGACATCCACCGCGAGATAACCGAGGACCTGATCCTCGAGCGGATGCTCGTCGACCCGGACAAGTTCATGGTGGCGGTCAAGAACGGAATCGTCACCCTGACCGGCGTGCCCGGGACCTACGAGGCCGGCTACGAGATCGTGCGCCTGGTCCGCCATGTTCCCGGCGTGGTGGGCGTCCGCGACCAGCTGGTCTACCCGCCGTCCGAGGACCAGGCCAGCTCCGGCGCCGTGACCAGCTTCCCGATCGACTGACAGCCGACGGATCTACAGGAAGGCATTCAGATGAACGTCCTGGTAAAGGACATCATGACCGCGCGGGTCGTGGCGGTCAGGCCCGGCGCGTCGTTCAAGGAGATGGCGGCCACGCTGCACCGTTACCGGGTAAGCGGGTTCCCCGTCGTCGACGACGGCGGCCGGGTGATCGGCGTCGTGTCCGAGACCGACCTGCTCACCAAGGAAGCAGTGGAACTGGGCCGGGAGGCGCTGAACGGCAAGGTGCCCGAGGCTGCCAGTCCCACCGCAGCCAACCTGATGTCGCGTCCGGCCGTGACCGTGGGTCCCGGGACGCTGGTCGAGAACGCCGCCCGGCTGATGTTCAACTGCCGGGTCAAGCGGCTTCCCGTCACCGACGGCGCCGGGCGTCTCGTCGGGATCATCAGCCGGGCCGACGTCCTGGCCGTCTTCGACCGGTCCGACGACGACATCTGCCACGAGATCGTCGAGGTGATGGCGCGCGAGCTCCCAGAGGACCGCAGCCAGCTCGCCGTGACCGTGCGGGCCGGCGTGGCGACCCTGACCGGCGAACCCGCAACCGCCTCGCTCGGCCACGAGATCGCCCGCAAGGCCCGCCACGTCCCCGGCGTGGTCGGTGTCCGCGACCGCCTGAGCTATCCCGCGCAGGTGGCCGGCCCGGTCCTGTGAATTTGCCCGGGGCAGACATGGCACTCCATAGCGGTCACGTGTACGCGCTCCTGGCCGACGGCACGACGGTGGAGATCCGCCGGGCCACCGCCGATGACTTCGGCGCGGTCAAGGCCATGCACGAAGCGATGTCCTTGGACAACACCTACCTGCGCTTCTTCAACCTCAGCCGGATGTCGGCGGAGATCGAAGCCCGGCGGATCTGCCGGGATCCGGAACTCCGAAACGTGGCACTCCTCGCCCTGGCAGGCGGAGAACTAGTCGGCGTGGGCAGCTGTGCGATGCTGGCGGCCCCGCCCGGGCGAGCCGAAGTCGCGTTCGCGGTCGCCGACCACATGCATCACCGGGGAATCGCCACCCTGCTCCTGGAGCACCTGGTCTCGCTGGCCAAAGAACAGG
Organism: Streptosporangiaceae bacterium; assembly: GCA_049284535.1. GTDB lineage: Bacteria > Actinomycetota > Actinomycetes > Streptosporangiales > Streptosporangiaceae > Palsa-504. Next base: position 5,252 of record JBAPYC010000763.1, on the reverse strand, counting down.
GCATCAGCGCCTTTACGGCCGAGACCCTCACCGACAACACGGCCATGCTGCACGTGTTCGCGGACGCCGGCCTTCCCGTAAACCGCCGCTTTTCCGACGGGGTCTACGAAATGACCTTCCCCCTGCCCGATACCGCCACCAGCCCGGCCCTGGATAGCTACCTCAGCGCTGTGGACAGGCGGGAGGGCAGCGCAGACGCCGCCAGCCTGCGGCATTTGCTCGCGCCTGAATCCGTCGTCGTGATCGGGGCCGGCCGGCGGCAGGGGACAGTCGGGCGGACCATCATCGACAACATCCGCGCGGCCGGTTACGCCGGCCGCGTCTGGGCGGTGAATCCGCGCGCGCGCCAGATCGGCGGGGAACGGTGCCTGGCCTCGGTAGCCGATCTCCCCGAGGCAGCCGACCTGGCGATCATCGCTGTACCTGCCGCAGCCGTGCTCGGTGTTGCCGAGCAATGCGGCCGGCGCGGCGTCCGCGCCGTTGTGGTCGTGACGTCCGGTCTTGACGCCGGCGCCTGCGCCGATCTGCTCGCGGTATGCCGTCGCCACGGCATGCGGCTGGCCGGCCCGGATTCCTTCGGCGTGGCAGTTCCCGGCATCGGCCTGGACGCCACATTCGCCGCCAGCAACCCGATACCAGGTCCGGTCGGCCTGGTATCCCAGTCGGGTGGGCTTGGCTTCGCCGTGGCCGGCCAGCTGTCCAAGCTGGGCGTCGGGATCTCATCGTTCGTGTCGGCCGGAACTAAACTCGACGTGTCCAGCAACGACTTGCTCATGTGGTGGGAGCACGACGGCGTCACCAAGCTGGCCGTCCTGTACATCGAGTCGTTCGGCAACCCGCGGAAGTTCGCCCGGACCGCCCGCCGGGTTGGGGCCGTCATGCCGCTGCTCACCGTGCTAGCCGATCAGGACACCGCAGTGGCCAGCCAGGAAGCCCTGTTCGAACAGGCGGGGATCATCACGACGCGCGGCTTCGGCGAGCTGATCGAGACCACCGCGCTGCTGGCCACCCAGCCCGTGCTGGGCGGGCGCACGGTCGCGATCATCTCCAATGCCGGCAGCGGTGGATTGCTGACAGCGGGCGCCTGCGCGGGCCTCGGCCTGACGGTGCATCATCCCAGCGGCCTGACCCGGCGCCGCCTGCGCACGCTGGTCTCCGGCAACGGTGTGATCACCGGTCCGGTCGACACCACCGCGGCCATATCCGGCCAGGACTTCCGGCAGTGTCTCGAAGTCCTAGCAGCCGATAAGACAGTGGACGCGCTCGTGGCCATGGTCATGCCCACCGGTGCCACCGGTGACCTGGTGCAGGCCATCCGCGAGGCAGACGTGAACATCCCGCTCATCGCCGTGCTGCTGAACCAGACCGAGGCGGTTCGCTTGCTGCCGCGCGACGGGGGCCGGAGCCAGGTGCCCGCTTACAGCTATCCGGAAGCCGCGGTCGCCGCGCTAGGCCGCGCGGCTGGATACGGATCCTGGCGTGCCGAACCCCGGGGCAAGGTGCCCGAATTTCCGGACGTCGAGCCGGACCATGGCCGGATGCTCGTCGCTGATTTCCTTCATCAGCTACCGGAAGGCGGGTGCCTTCCGTCGGGCTTGACGGCGGATCTACTGTCCAGCTACGGAGTCACGCTGGCACAGGAGGACATCCGCGCGGGCGCCGACGTGACCATCCGCGTGAGGACAGACGATACCTTCGGGCCCCTGGTTGAGCTGGGTCTCGGCAGCCCGGCCGCCGACGAGCTGGTCGACCGTTCCGCCCGGCTTGCGCCGCTGACCGACGACGACGCGGACAAGCTGCTCCGCTCAGTCCGCTTCCTGCCGGTGCTGTTCGGCGCGGGCGGCCCCGCCGCACAGCAAACGGCCTCCCGCGAGGCCGGCGAGGCTGCCGTTTATCTGGACGGGCTGCGCGACCTCCTGCTGCGGATATCCGGGCTTGCCGACGATCTGCCCGAGGTGGCCAGCCTGGACCTGAACCTGGTCATCGGCGGGCCGGCCACAATGACCGTGGCACGTGCCCAGGTCACAGTGACGCCGCACGAGCCGCGGGACCCGTTCCTGCGTAAGCTGCGCTGACCCGAATCTATGCGTGGAGGTGGTCGCCCCTGGCGACCTGCTCCGCGACCTGGCCCAGGAAATTGTGAACAGTGGCGACCGCGATCCGGCGCTGTATGGCCCGCTCGATAGCCTGCCCCAGAACGCCGAACGGCGGCCGGTAAGAGCCAGCCATCGTCAGCACCGTGACCCGATCACCGGCCGGTGCCAGCCTGATATCGGCGTCAAGTACCGGGAACTGCGCACCGCCGGTGCCGGTCGCTTCCCACCGGATAGCTATCCCGGCGGATTCACTGCTCGAAGCCAGCTCGCGTACCTGCACCCGGACCAGCTTGGACCGGGCCGCCTCCCCGGCCCGCACCAGGCTGGCGGTCCCCTGGTCGTAGGCGTCCTGGGATGTGCTGAGCAGAGCGCTGCCCCTGGCCAGGCCCGCGAGCCCGTCCCGGGCGGCGGCAAAGCCCACATCGAGCCGCGCCTCGTCGCCAACAAACATCCCTAAATTACACAGGTTCATTATTTGCCCGCGCTAGGACGTTAGATCCTCGGCGCCCGGGACTTTGGTCCCGGGCCCGGTGGCCGGAGCGCCCTAGTTCCTGCGCCGGCGGACGGCAATGATGACAACGGTGACCGGTATGCCGTATCCGGTCCGTGAAGGAGGGCATGCCATGACATCGAAGCCCATCGTGGTCGGCGCGGACGGTTCCGGGGCCTCGCTGCAGGCGGTCGACTGGGCCGCCCGGGAGGCGGTAATGCGCGGCCGCCCGCTGCGGATCGTAGCCGCGGCGCCCCTTCCGCCGCGGATGGTCTCCCGCTCAGGTCCCACCGAGTACGACGCGGTGACCGACGTCATTCTCTCCGAGCGTGACCGGGCGCTGGCTGCCGCGGCCGAGCGGGCCGCCCAGGCAGGCGAGGGCTTGCTGATCGACCACGACCCCCTAGGCGGGCCACCCGCCCAGGCCGTCACCGAGAGCGGCTCCGGCGCACTGATGCTGGTGCTGGGTTCCCGCGGAACCGGGGCGTTCGCCGCCATGCTACTGGGCTCGGTCAGCCGGTACGCCGCCAGCCACGCGACCTGCCCGGTCATGGTCATCCGCGACGAGGCACAGGTTCCGCACGGGCTGGTCGGTGTCGGTATCGGCGACCCGGACGACTGTGCCGACGCGCTTGGTTTCGCCTTCGAGGAGGCGAGCCTGCGGCACGCCGGCCTGCTGGCCGTGAACGCCTGGCACATGCCGCAGACCGACATCTCACGGGCCGGCCAGTCGTTCACCGGCCCCAGTCCGCAGGCCGTCGCCGCCGACGCGGCGCGGCAGATAACCGGGCTGCTCGGGGAGTGGCGGGACAAGTACCCCGGCGTCCCGGTCGCCCAGGAGGTGACTCACGGCCACCCGGCCCGCGCGCTGGCAGGCCTGTCCGCCCGGGCCGACCTGGTCGTCCTCGGCCGTCACGCCAGGCATCCCGGGCTCCAGGGTCCCGGCGCCATCCGGCATGCCGTGCTGAGCCACGCGCACGGCCCGATCGCCGTCGTCCCCGCGAGCTGACCCGGCGGCATCTCAGATCGCCTCGGCTGCGGGCACCTGGGCCGCTGCGGGAATCCGGCCGTTCGGCTATGTCACAGCATGATCGTGACGGTCGGGTTGTGGTCAACGCGGTCTGATCAGCATCCTCGCCGTAGTCGCAGCGGTCGCCGTGCCATCACAGGCCGTTACCCGCAGCCGGTCTTCGACTTCGTCATGGGCATAAACCGGTGGATGCTGCGGATCGCCGCCTATGCCGAGTTAATGACGGCCAGCTACCGCCGTTCCAGCTCGACATGAGAGGTGCGGATCCCGCCGGCCCGCTCAGCCTGGGAGCACCACCCGAACCGGTCGACATCCGCTGACTGCCGGGCCTCGGCCGGGCTTCCCGTCCGGTCGCCGCCAGGACTGAGGTCCTGGTGGTGTGGTGACGTGTGGCCGTGTCGTTGGTGGGGTGCGGGGCGGGATGGTTCGGGTGTCAAGGAAAAACAGCGGGCCGGATGGGCCGGGCCGCTTGTTAAAGGAGGCATCTGATGCGCCGTTCTTCTCGTCTCACCGCGCTGGTGGGGTTCGCCATGGCGGCGGTCCTGCTGGTGGCCGCCGGGCTGCTGCTGTGGGGGTCGACCTATGTGCACAACACGGTGCAGGGCCAGCTGGCGGCCCAGCAGATCTACTTCCCGCCGCAGGCCGCGTTCGCGCATGCCAAGGCGGGTACTGAGATCACCCCGTCGATGATCCCGTCGGTGTCGCAGTATGCCGGGCAGCAGCTGCTGACCGGGCAGCAGGCTGAGGCTTACGCCGATCATTTCATCGCGGTGCATATCGCGGAGATGGGTGGCGGCAAGACCTACTCCCAGCTGTCGGCGGCGTCGCTGGCCGCCCCGGGCAACGTCAAGCTGGCCGCGACGGTCGGCACCGTGTTCAAGGGTGAGACGCTGCGCTCGATGCTGCTGAACGCCTACGGCTGGTGGAAGGTCTCCCAGATCACCTACATCGCCGCGCTCACCGTGTTCGCCCTGGGTGCCCTGACCGCGATCGGCACCGGGTTCGCCCTGATGCTGGGCCTGGGCCGCAAGCCCACCACCATCACCCACGAAACCATCCCGGCCACCGGCGGAGACACCGTCAAGACCGCATGACCCCGGCTCAGCGGACACATCATCACACTCAGCCATCGTCCTCCGGCCCCGTGCCCACAGCGCCCGGCCGGAGGATCCGGCTAACCAGCCGATAAGGAAGGACGCGGACGATGTTCCAGGTGCGATTCCACGGGCGGGGCGGCCAGGGCGTGGTCACGGCGGCCGAGCTGCTAGCCGCGGCCGCGTTCGGCGAAGGTCGGCACGCCCAGGCGTTCCCGAGCTTCGGCTCGGAGCGGATGGGCGCGCCGGTCATGTCGTTCTGCCGGATCGACGACCGGCCGATCCGCACCCACGAGCCGGTCAGCGAACCGCACGCTCTGGTCATCCAGGATCCGACCCTGCTGCACCAGGCCGAGGTGTTCGAAGGCCTGAGCCGCGACGGCTACATGCTGATCAACTCCAGCCACGGCTTCGGCGAACTCGGCCTGGAGGAGTTCGTCACGGGCTTCCGGCGGGAGCGGCTGCTGGTGGTGCCGGCCTCGCAGCTGGCCATGACCCACCTGGGCCGCCTGCTGCCCGGCGCCGCCCTGCTCGGCGGGTTC
>JBAPYC010000762.1:0-7214 GCA_049284535.1 Streptosporangiaceae bacterium | reverse complement strand
GAGTAGTTCCGGATGCCACGCTGTTTCATCAGGTTGAGCATCTCTGGCCAGATATGGTCGTGCTTCTCCTTGTAGATCTCCTCGTGGCCCGGCTTGAGCCACATGACCCAGGCCTCACGCGAGCGGCCGTCAGCCACTGCCGCTACCAGCCGCGCTGGTTCGGGGTGCCCGGATCAACGAGGTTGTCGTTGATGTAGTCCCATTCGATGTCATACCCCATGCCGGGACCGGCAGGCAGAGACACATACCCCTCACTGTCGATGACGTCACAGGTCGACCGCAGATACGGCGGGATCGCGTCGTAGTCGACGCCGGGCGCGAGAAGTCCCTTCTCGTAATACTCCGAGGTGTCCTCCGAGGTCGCGCCGAGCACCTGCAGGTTGCCGAATCCGGACATGTGGATCTCGCAGCGCACGCCGTAGGCCTCGGAGACGATGGCCGTCTTGCGGGCGCCGGTGATGCCACCGCGGTTGACGTCGATGCGGCTCATGTCGCCTGCCCCGCGCAGAATCCACTCGGCGCGGGTGAACACCCCGCCGGCCGCGATTTCCGGCGACAGGATCGGGATAGTGAGCTCGCGGCAGAGCCGCACGTAGCTTTCGACCCGGTATTCCGGCATGGGGTGCTCGTACCAGTAGTAGCCCGCCCGCTCCAGCTCGCGGCCGACCTTGATGGCCTCCTCGAGCGACATGTACGTGCCCCACGGGTCATACATGAGCACGTAGTCCGGGCCGACCGCATCGCGGACCAGGTGGATCGTCTCGATGTCGGCGCTGATGTTCGACGGCCGGCCGGGCGTGGGCTGCCCCGTCTCGGGGTTCCAGAAGTAATGCGGGTGGATCTTGTAGCCCGGGTAGCCCTCGTTCTTGCAGGCCAGTGCGTGCTCCGCGTACACCTGCGGCTTACCGATGTTCGGGTACGTAGAGGCGTAAGCCGGCACACGGTCCCGGGCCCCGCCGAGGAGCTTGTAGACGGGCTGCCCGCAGGCCCGCCCGGCCAGGTCCCACAGCGCACAATCGACCACGCTGGCCACATGCTCCGGGAAGTTCGCCACCCACAGCCATTTCCAGATCATCTCGCGGTCGAGCGGATCGACGCCGAGGAGGAGATTCCTGATCCGGCCCAGGATCAGAGCCTGGTCGACGACGCTCAGTCCCTCGGCATCACCGTGGGCGCCGCCGCCGAAGTAGTAGCCCGCCACGCCGTCGTCGGTCTCGACACACAGGACCGTCTGCCGCATGTCGAGTTTGGGCAGCGGCTCGGCGTGCCCCGCGTCCCAGCGGTCCGCGAAGGAACGGAACGTCTTGATCGTGATGTCGGAAATCTTCACGCTAATCCTCGCCTCCGGCGATGCGGTACGTGCGGACGGTGTTGCGGTAGAACAGGCGGTCGCGCTCGTCTGCGGTGAGCCCTGCGGTCACGGCGACGGTGGTGGCGACGAGCGCGGGGTAACTGGTCGTCCGGCCGTCCACCGGGAAGTTGCTCCCGAACAGGACCCGGTCGACGCCGAAGGCGTCCAGCAGCGTGCAGGCGTAGTCGGCGTACCCGTCCACCGACCAGCCCGGATCCACTTCGTCGTAGCCGGACAGCTTGACCACGACGTTCGGCCGCCGGGCCAGCAGCCGCACGCCACGGCGCCACACGTCCCGCTGCCCCGCCGACGCCGGGACGTGATAGCCGCCGTGGTTGAGCACGAACACGGTGTCGGCGAAATCCGCGGCCAGGCGGGCCGCCACGTCGAGCTGGGATGGCAGGACCTGCAGGTCAAAGGACAACCCCAGCGGAGCCAGCCGGGCAAAGCCGCGCCGCCACTTCGGGTCGTCCATCAGTGCGGTCTCCTCCGATGCCCCCGAGACCGGGTTGCGGTCCAACATCTGACGGATCCCGCGGACCGCGGCGTACTCGCGGTGCGCGGCGAGCACATCGGCGGCGTCGGGGGCCTCCAGGGTAGCCGCGGCCACGATCACGGTCGGGAACCCATCGCGGTCGGCCACCGACTGCAGCCACCTGGTCTCGCGGACCGGGTCGGCCGTGTCGTGCGCCGCCTCCACATGAACCGAGGCGACCAGGGGCAGGTCGGCAGTGTCGGCGAGCAGATCAGCCACCAGGTAATCGCGCTGCAGCATCCCGACGCCCAACGGGTCGGCCGGGTCTTCCGGCTCACCCTGGAGCCAGGGGTACCTGTTCAGCCTCAGATCCCACAGGTGATGGTGGGAATCGGCGATCCGCTTCACCTGGTCAGCGGCCGGCATCACGGCACCTGCCGAATAGCTCAAGCAATTCCAGCTCCTCCAGCAGCTCATCCACCTCGCTGGCCAGGTGCGGGTCCAGCGACCGGTGCGGCCGGCCCAGGCCGGTGACCCGCAGGACGTTGCGCCTGGACAGGACATGCTTCTGCACGAACAAGAACGTGTCCATGTTCCGCTTACCCAGCACAATCAGCGGCATCACCTTGGCCATCAGCTCCCACGCCTGGCGGCGGTCACCCTTGGCGTGCAGGCGCTGCACTGCGGCGAACAGCTCCGGGTGGGCTGGGCCCGGCATCGTCCCGCAGGCACCACGCTCCAGCTCGTGCAGGAACTCCGCGCCGCCGGCCCCGGCGATGATCACGCCGGGCGCGCCACCCATCCGTTCGGTAATAAGCTCAATCTTCCGGGCCGGGTTGGCGGGTTCCACTTTGACCGCCGCCACGCCGGATACTTCGGTCAGCAGCCGGGCAAGCGTGCCCGGCGCCAGCTCGACGCCGGTGTTCTGCGGCGCGTCCTGCACGATGATCGGGACGCCGCCGTCCGCGGCGACGGCGGCGAAGGCATCGAACAGGGCGTCCTGGGTTACCCCGTCCAGGCCACCAGGGCGGACCAGGGCGAGCTGGGCCCCGGCCGCCTGCACCCGGCGGACCTGCTCGATCCCGCCGCTCACGCTTCTCATCTCGGCGTTGCCGAAGATGGTCAGCCGCCCGGCCGCGGTGGCCGCCGCCCGCGTAACCAGACCGGAGAGCTCGGCTTCGCTCAGCCGGTTGGCCTCGCTGCCGAAGCCGAACCCGGCCGCGCGCACGCCCGCCTCGATCAGGAACTCCAGCTGGCGGTCCAGGTCCTCGAGGCTGACCTGGCCGTCCATGGTGAACGGCGTCACCAGGATCGGGATGACCCCGGTCAGGTCACCCGCCGTGGGCGCTGAGCTCATCACCTCACCCGCACCTCGCTCACTCGTATGCGTCGCCTCCCCGGATCCGGTCGAAGTACACCGCCAGCAGCAGGAGTGCGCCGACGATCACGTCGGTGTAGTACGTGTTGATCGACTTGACCGCGATGATGTCGGTGACGCCGGCGATCACCAGCAGGCCCATCGCGCCGCCGGCCGGGTTGCCCACCCCGCCGCGGATGATGCTGTAGCCGCCGATCATGACGCCGGCGTAGACCAGGAAGACGACGTCGCTGCCCAGAATGTTGGTCGCGCCGCCGAGCTGGCCGATGTACAAGATGCCAGCCAGGGCGCCGCCGATCCCGCTCAGGATCAGGCAGCCGATCCTGATCCGGCGGACCGAGATGCCGGCCCGGTTGGCGGCCCGCTCGTCGCCGCCTGCCGCCCTGATGTGCCGCCCGATCCTGGTCGAGGTGACCACGTAGACCGCGACGATGACCAGGGCGATAAGCAGCAGGACCACCAGCGGTATGGCTCCGACCGTGGTGTTGGCGAAGCGATACAGGCCCGTCACGAGCACGGTGAGGCTGCCGTCGGTGCCGTTGACCACGTACTGCAGGCCGGCCAGCGCGCTCAAGGTGCCGAGGGTGGCCGCGATCGGCGGCGCGCCCAGGCCCACGATCACCGCCGCATTGATGAGCCCGATGGTGATCCCGATGGCCAGCACGACGAGCGCGGCCGACCAGGGGTTCCAGTGGTGCAGCACCAGGTCCGCGAAGATCGACGCGCTCAGGCCGGCGTTGGACCCGATGCTGAGGTCCACCACGCCGGCCAGCAGGGCGAACGCGGAGCACGTCGCCAGCAGCAGCGGCACCGCGATGTTGGTGCTGACGATGGTCAGGTTGCTGCCGCTGAAGAAGGTGCCGCCGACCGCGGCCAGGCCGATGATCACGACCACCACCAGGGTGATCGCGATGCTGCCGATCGGGCTGTTCAGCAACCCTGCCATCGCGTTCCGGCGCGACTGGCCCGGGGTTTCGGTGGTCCGCCGCGCCGACAGGACGGCCCTCATCGCGCCGACCTCATCCGCCGGAAGCCGTCGATGGCCACTGCGATGACCAGGATCACCCCGGCCGGCACGTTCTCCCACAGCGCCGGGACGCCGAAGAAGGCCAGCGTCGTCGGGATCGTCGAGAGCAGGCCGACGCTCAGGAAGGTGACCCACAGGTTGCCGTACCCGCCGGACAGGCCGATGCCCGCGACCAGGACCGCCGCGAAGGTCAGGAACAGGTAGTCGGTGCCGTCGGCGGAGACGAACGAGGATTGCGACGCGGTAAACAGCACCGCGGCGAGCCCGGCCAGGAACCCGGCGGTGGTGAAGATCCCGAAGCGGGTCTTGCGCAGCGAGATACCGCGCATCTTCGCGGCCTGCGGGTTGCCGCCGACGGCGATGGCGCGGCGGCCGATCCGGGTCCGGGGCAGCAGGTAGCCAGCCACAGCCACGATGATGAGCATGACCCAGAAGACGTTGGGCAGGCCGAACCAGTATTCCTTTCCCCAGGTGGACAAGCCCGCGTGGTTCGGCACCACGGCATTCTGGACGTAGATGCCGAGGATGGCGGCCCCGGCGAAGTTGGTGCCCAGCGTGACGATGATCGGGTTCAGCTTGCCGAAGACGATGAGGGCCGCGTTGAAGAAGCCCCAGGCGGTGCCGGTGAGCAGGCCGACCACGACCGCCAGCCAGCCACTGATCCCGCGTGAGAGCATCGAGGCAATCACCCAGGCGGGCAGGATCAGGGCGGTCGGGACGCTGAGATCCAGGACCCCGCCGCTGATCGTCACCAGCGACTGCCCCACTGTGAGCACGCCGAGCACGTCCATCGTGAACGTGACCGACAGCACGGTCTCACGCGACAGGAAGCTGGTCTTGTCGATGGTCGACACCGCGATGACCAGCAGCCAGACGGCGAGCAGGCTCACGGCGGTGGCCACGCCCTCCGGCAGGATCCTGGCTTCCCCGGCCATCGCTGGCGCCGCCTGGTCAGTGGGAGCCGCGGCGACACCGGCAGGCGCCGCCGCCTGCCGGTGTCGCGCGAACTGCGATGGCTGTCTCATCGGTCACTTATTGGGGCAGAAGAGGGAGTACTCGGTGGTGCCCGGAGACGACGCCAGGAGCTTGGCCACGCTGGCGTTGTAGGTGGGAACGGACTTCGCCTGGGCCGCGGTGACCGGGCAGGGCTGGACCGAGATGGTGGGGCTGTTGCCGTTACTGTTGTCCTTGACCGCCATCGGGTGGCCGGCCTCGACGGACTTGATGAGCGGCAAGGCCACCTCGGGGTATCCCTCGAGGAAGTACAGGACGCTGCCGAGCAGATGCGGGTTGACGTTGCTGCCCGTAATCAGGCTCCCGTCCTGGCCCCACCCGTAGGTCTCGGCGAAGCGGCCCAGCTGCTGGGCCGCTTGCAGGACGCCCACGACCCCGCTGTCGTTGATGCCCACGACGGCGATCTTCTTCCAGCTGTTGTGCGCGGCCAGGAGCGCCCGGGCCAGCGGCAGGGTGGTGCTGACCTGGCCGTTGCCGTTGATACTGATGATCTTGCTCTTCGGGATGTTGGGGCACACCTTGAGCACGCCGGTGACCATGCCGCCGGTGCGCTGGGTGTTGACGATGCCCGCGTTATAGCCCTGGCTGGCCACGACGGCATCCGGATCACAGTTCCAGTGCTGCTTGATCCACTGCCCGAACATCTCGCCGCCCTCGATCCCTGCCTTCAGGTTGTCGATGCCGACGAAGTACCAGCCCTTCTGGGCGATGTCGTAGGTGATGGCCGGGATCTTGGCCGCGGAGAGCTTGAGCGCCATGACCGGGTTGGAGGACGGCTGGCCGTTGAACTCCACGACGAGGTTGCATTTGTCCTGAATGAACACGCCGACATTACTGACGGCCGTGGACGCCGAGTTGTTGTTACTGAGGATGACGGACTGCCAGCCCTCTTTCTGGGCGATGGACTGCAGCACCTGGCCCTGGCCAATCGTCCAGTCCAGGCCCTGCTGGCCGCCGGTCCCCATGCACACCTTGAAGTTCTTCGCGGCCACAGCTTTGCCGGTCGACCCGGACCCGCTGGAGCTGCTGGCGCTGGTGGAGCCGCCGGAACTGCTGCAGCCGGCCGCCAGCACGATGGCCATCAATGATGCGGCGGCACCCAATACTCTGTATTTCGGCCATGACTTGTAGCGCATGGTGGTCCTTTCAATTGAGCTCCGTTGCCCAAGCGCCGATAATCGGCTGACTGGCGGGGGCGAATCCGCGGCTGTCTGCGCGGAATTACCGCCGTCCGCCGGGCCCGCCATCTCCTCGTCCGGAGGAAGGGCGCCGGTGATGAGGCCCACAATCTCCTCGCCAGTTGTGCTCTTTACGCTGCGATTGGCGATTGTCCGGCCTAGTCTCATGACGGTCACGCGATCAGCGACCTGCATAAGATGCTGCATATTGTGGGTGACCAGGATGACGCTGATCTTCCGCTCGCGGAGCCGCGAAACCAGCTCGAGCACCTGCTCGGATTCATGCACGCCCAGGGCAGCGGTCGGCTCGTCCAGGATGACGATACGGCGCCCCCACAGCACCGCCCGGGCAATGGCCAGGCACTGGCGCTGGCCGCCGGACATCTGCTTGACGTTCGCATTGACCGACGGGATCTTGACGCCGAGGTCGTCGAGCACATCCCGCGCCCCGCGCCGCATCGCCCGGTCATCGACCTTGTTGAACAGCCGCAGGGCCGGTGACTTGGCCAGGACCTCACGGCCCATGTACACGTTCTGGTAGGCGGTCATCGTGTCGACCAGGGCAAGGTCCTGGTAGACGGTCTCGATGCCAGAGTTCAGTGCGTCCTGCGGCCCCTTGTGGGTCAGGTCCGCCCCGTCGAGGGTGATCCGGCCGGAATCAGGGGTGACGACGCCCGCCAGAATCTTGATCAAAGTTGATTTGCCAGCGCCATTGTCGCCGACCAGCCCGAGGATCTGACCTTCCTCGATATTGACCGATGCATCAAGGAGCGCGGCGACGGCGCCGAAAC
>JBAPYC010000761.1:0-13382 GCA_049284535.1 Streptosporangiaceae bacterium | reverse complement strand
TGGTGGACACATACGGATTGTCATGATTAGTAACCATTACGAGACAACGCCGCGACCGAATCGAGATATGTCGGTCCGTGAAGGCTGAGATACGCAGCCGTACTGTTGGGGTATCTAAAGGGTAGCGGGGCGCCATCGTTGCCTCGGTCTTTTGCGGAGGTCGGCGATGCGACGCCTGTGGATGTCCCTGCTCTTGCTCGTCCCCGTGCTAGCGCTGATTGCGCCGGTTGCGGCATCGGCCGCGACGACAGCGCACGCGGCTCCTGCTGTTGCCGCCAAGGCGGTGCAGGCCGATTACAAGAAGCCGTTTGTCAAGGCGGTGCAGGAGCGGCTGGCTGCGCTCGGCTATTACCCGGGCGCGAAGGACGGGAACTTCGGCACCAACACGCTCGAGGCCGTCTGGGCGTTCGAGGAAGTGCAGGGACTGCCGACCCACAGCTACATCACCAAGGCGTTCACCGAGCGGCTGCAGCATCCCAAGGCGCCCAAGGTGCTGGACCGCAAAGCCGGGAAGAACCGGATCGAGGTCCACCTGAGTGCCGGTTACCTCGTCCTGTGGCGCAACAACAAGGTCCAGCTGATCAGCCACATCTCCTCCGGTGGCGGCTACTACTTCTGCAACCCGGGCGGCGGCTGCGGTTACGCCATCACCCCGACCGGCAACTTCAAGACCATCGTGTACATGAGCGGCTGGGTCACGGTCCCGCTCGGGGAGATGTACAACCCGGTGTTCTTCATCGGCACCTCGTACGCCATCCACGGCGACACCGACGTGCCGCTGGCCCCGGTCTCGCACGGCTGCGTCCGCATCCCGATGGACATCGCCGCGTTCTTCCACAAGCTGGTCAAGGTCCCCGGCGAGCCGGTGATCGTCCGCCGATAGAGGCCGGGTGCAGCCTGCCTGCGTGCCTGAGCGCCGCCTTAAAGCGGTATGGGACCTGAACGTCCCGGTCATCCGGGAGCTCGCAGGAGTCCATGAGTACGACGGCATCGTCATGGACCTGTCGCCGAGCGGCCACAAAGCGGCTCTGGAGCGCCTCGGGCCCTCCTCGCCGGGCGAGCGCCTCGCCGACCGCCACGACGAGAGCCACCTGAGGGCCGCGGAGCAGGGCGCCCGCGCCGAAGCCGGCGCCAGGGTCTTGCAATGGAACCCGCTGCCCCACATCCAGAACCTGGACCTGTCCTGCTACGACCGCGAGTACGCCCCCGAGCCACAGCGCCGCCGGGCACGAGAGGCACACCTGGCGCAATGGCCCGAGGCGGTCGACGCTTCCCTGGAGTCCCTGCAGGCCGCTCCGGCGCCGGTGGCCGATGCGCTCGTCCCGGCAGTGAGAGGACTCGCCGAGGGCATCAACGGCACGACCGGCGCCGAGGTCGCCGCCCTGAAGGCGCACGGCAGGCTACTCAGGCGAGTCCAGGATGCCGCCGCCTCAGGCAACCCGGATGCCTCGCTCGGCGCGACGGTACTGGCCCGTCTGCTCGGGCACGCGGAGTCGATGCCGGTCGATCTCGGCCGCCTGGAGGAGCAAGCCGACTCTGAACGTGACCGGCTCCGCGCCAGACTCAATGATGCGTGCGAGCGCTTGTCACCGGGGGTTGCGCCGTCCCGGCTCGTACCGGAGCTCCTCCGGGATCACCCGGGCGAGGAGGGGATCTACGCGGCCGCCCGGGAGACGATCGAGGATGCCACGGCTTTCGTGACCGGCAACGATCTCCTGCCGCCTCTAGGTGGTACTTGCGAGGTCGGCCCGGCTCCGCCGTCCCGGCGCTGGGCTGCGGCCATGATGTACTGGACCGGCCCCTTCGAGGACGGCGCCCCGGCGCGCTACTACGTCAGCCCGCCCGATGAGTCCTGGGACGAGGAGGCCCAGCACGAGTGGCTGGCCACCTTCAGCGCCACCATGGGTCCCGCCGTCACCGTGCACGAGGTAACGCCCGGTCATTTCGCCCACGGCCGGATGCTCCGCCAGCTCGCCCGGGGGGATGTCAGGCGCAGCCTGTTCTCGGAGGCGTTCGTCGAGGGATGGGCCCACTACGCCGAGGAGCTGATGGTCGAGCAGGGCTTCCGCGCAGACGACCCCCGATTCGCCATTGGCGTCTACTTGGACGCCCTTATCGGGGTGACCGGCCTCGCCTGCGCCCTCGGCATCCATCAGGGGACGCTGACCGTGGACGATGCCACGGCACGCTTCGAGGCCGACGCCTTCCTGCTCGGCCCGGCCGCCAGAAGCGAGGCGACGAGGGCTACCTACGACCCCACCTATGGGCGCTACACCTGGGGCAAGCTCGAGATCATGTCACTTCGGGACCGGGCCCGAGCTGCCTGGGGTACGACATTCTCGCTCCGGCGGTTCCACCAAGCCCTCCTCACCCTCGGAGCACCGCCGCTCGGCACGATGGGCGACGCCCTCGTTGTCACTTAGCCACGCTTACTCCCCCGAGGCTGCGGGACGGGAGGACGAGCTCGGCGGCACGCGCCTGCAGGTCACTCAAGGCCGCATCGGCGAAGGGCGGGAACGGTTCGTCATCGTTCGCCATCATCCAGCGCTCGAACGCGACGCTGAAAGCGAGCATGCCCGTCTCCGCCCCCAGTCGCGCGGTGAGTTCGTCTGTGCCTCGCTCGCGCAGGGCAGCGGTGATCGACTTGGTGATCCGGGCGTGCTTGAGTAGTCCCCGCTCCTGCAGCTCGCTGTTCGCCGCGACCACCAGTCTGCGCCGGGCGGCCTTAGCCCGCTGCTGCGGGGTCATCGCGACCCCGGCCGCCGCGAGCGCCGCCTGCAGGCATTCGGTGAGCGTCGCCCCCGGGGGTGCGGCCCGGATGGCGTCGGCGAACAACCCGGCCAGCACGTCTTCCCCGCCGAAGAGGACCTCGCGCTTATCCGCGAAGTGCCGGAAGAACGTAGCGCGGTTCATTCCCGCGCGGTCTGCGATCTGCGCGACGGTCGTCTCCTCGTAGCCGTTCTCCACGAACAGGTCCAGCGCGGCGTTTTCCAGGCGCTCACGCGCATTCGGTGCCCATCTGCTCACTGGCACATCCTAAAGCGACGCGATCGGATCGCATCGCTTGAGAACTCGATGCGACACAGTCGCATCAGCATGGTAGAGTCGATGCGACTGGATCGCATCGTACCGGTCGTGGCGCCTGCGCCGCACATCCTCTTCGCCGGCAGCACAACTAAGGAGACCTTCCATGCGCATCTTCGTCACCGGCGCTTCCGGCTGGATCGGCTCGGCCGTCGTCCCCGAACTCATCAGTGCCGGCCACCAGGTCCTCGCGCTAGCCCGCTCGGACGCTTCCGCCAAAGCAGTCGCCGGCATGGGCGCCGAGGTGCTGCGCGGCGACCTGAACGACACCGGCGTGCTGCGCGCCGGTGCCCTGGACAGCGACGGCGTCATCCATCTGGCCTTCGTCGTGCCCAGCGTGAGCGAGGCTGCGACGCGGACCGACGCCGCGGCCATCGAGACGTTTGTCACCGGGCTCGCCGGCTCCGGCAAGCCCCTGGTGATCTCTGGCGCAACGCTCGCGATACCTGGCCGGCCCGCGACCGAACGCGACGAACTCATCGCCGCAGGGCCCATCGCGGCCCGCATCACCAACATGCAGGGCGCCCTCGCGGCCGCAGAAAAGGGCGTCCGCTCCTGCCTGGTCATGCTGCCCCGCTCGGTGCACGGCCAGGGAGAACGCCACGGATTCATCCCCCAGCTCATCGCCGCGGCCCGGGCTAAGGGCGTCTCCGGTTACATCGGCGACGGGGCCAGCCGCTGGCCCGCCGTCCACGTGAAGGACGCCGCGAGCCTGTACCGGCTGGCCATCGAGCAGGCTCCCGCCGGCGCAGTGCTCAACGCCGTCGGCGACGAAGGCGTGCCCGTCCGCGAGATCGCCGAGGCCATCGGCCGGCACCTGAACCTGCCCGCCCGGTCCCTGCCCGCCGAAGAATTCGGCGGCATGCTCGGCCCCCTGCTGAGCCGGGACATGCCCGCTTCCAGCACCATCACGCAGGAGCTCCTGGGCTGGCAGCCCACCCACCCTGGCCTCATCGAGGACATCGACCAGGGCCACTACTTCACCTGACCAGCCCCAGAAGCGGTTCCGGGAACAAGGACGTGGCGTCAGGCCCGTGATCCGGAACGGTCCGGTGGGGCTGCGTCAGGTGAGACCGGCGGGCCAGGCCAGGAGGACGGCCAGGGCGCCCGCGATCATGAAGGGGCCGAAGGGCAGCTGCTGCTTGCGGGTGGCGCGGTGGGTGACCAGCAGGGCGATGCCGGACAGGCCGGCCAGCAGGAAGCCGGCCACGCCGCCGGCCAGCAGGGTGGGCCAGCCGAACCAGGCCAGCAGGACGCCCACGCTGGCGGCCAGCTTGACGTCGCCCAGGCCCATGCCGGACGGGCTGATGATGACCAGCAGGAAATAGAAGGCGGCCAGGGCCAGGCCGCCGAGGAACGCCCGCGCCACGGCGGACCACGGGCCGCTGACGGCGGCGGCGGCCAGCAGGAGCAGGAACGTGCCGGCGTAGGCCGCGCCGGTCAGGCGGTCAGGCAGGCGGCGGACGGCAGCGTCGGTGAAGGCCAGCGGGACGGCGCACAGGGTGAACCAGCAGGCGGCGGCCAGGATCAGGCCGGGGTGGATCAGGCCGGGGTGAGTCAGGGCAGGATAGATCCGGGCGGCAAGGGTGGCGAGCAGGATGGCGGTGACGGCGCCGATGGCCGGCCAGGGTGGACGTCGGGGCTGAGACTGGGGATCTTCAGGCTGGGGATCTTCGGCGGGCGTGTAGCTAGCGATGATCGCGCGCTGCGGGTAGCCGGCCAGCAGGCCGGCTACAGCCAGGGCGGCGATCAGCGGGGGGTTCACCCGTTAATTCCGCCGGTGCGGGTTCGGCGTCGTGGACGATGGCCAGCGAGCGGGACAGCTCGACGCAGCCGAAGGCTATCGCGATGACGGCGGCGATCTCGATGACGAGCCACCCGCCGGTGCGAATGCTCTCGTTGAATATGGTCACCCCGTAGGAGACGCTGATCAGGGCGTCGCCCAGGGTCAGCGGGGGCTGGACGGCGACAAGGGAGCCCGCCTGCAGCCCGTTCTGGAGGAGGAACAGCGCGCCGACACCGGCCACGGCGGTGCCGTAGAGCTGCCACGACGTCAGGAACGGCACGATCCCGCGGTCCAGGTTGGCCACTGCGGTCTTCATCAGCGTGGCGGTCAGCGCGTAGCCGCACGCGGCGGCCAGGCCGAACGCGGCCGCCCGGGCGTTGCCCTGGGCCCGCACGCCGAAGGTGAT
Source organism: Streptosporangiaceae bacterium (assembly GCA_049284535.1). GTDB lineage: Bacteria > Actinomycetota > Actinomycetes > Streptosporangiales > Streptosporangiaceae > Palsa-504. Next base: position 8,106 of record JBAPYC010000761.1, on the reverse strand, counting down.
CACAACCGCCTCGAAGGCGGCGGTGACGACCAGGGCGGTGATCCAGACCTTGAGCGGAGCCTGGGTGTCACCGCCGGACGGCTGGGCCGCGGCCAGCCCGCCGCCCAGGCTGACTGTGACCAGCGCCACGGCCCACCAGGTCATCGCGGGCAGTTTCCGGTGGGCCAGCTTGCTCGCCACCAGCAGGGTGAACGGCAGCTCGATGATGAAGATGGGCTGGACCAGCGCGACCGGACCGGTGCCCAGCGCCACGGCCTGGCACACCGCGGCCAGTATGACCATACCGATGCCGGCCAGCCAGACCTTGCGCCGGATCAGGTAGGTGAACAGGGAGAGGTGCAGCGCCTTGCTGGCGGGTGCGGTCGAGGCGGCCATGCGCTGGAGGACGGACGCCAGGCCGTTGAAGAGCGCCGTCAGCAGCGCAAAAAGAACCGACACCACCGCGGCATCCTATCGGTATCGTGCCCCAGGACCGTGGTCAGCGCTGCGCGACGTAGCTGCCGCGCTTGGCCACGGTGAAGATCAGGCCGCTGTCGCGGAGCAACTGCAGGGCATGCAGCACGGTGTCCCGGCCCACGCTGTAGTCGTGCTGGAGCGCCTTGACCGAGGGCAGCGGGCCGCTCTTCCACTCCCCACCCCGGATCCGCCGGGTCAGTATGGCCGCTAGCTGGCGATATGCCGGCTCCGGCAAATCGGCATCAACCGTAACAAGATCTCCCACGGAGACAAATTTAGCAGACCAATATCGACCAGATCACGTATCTGCACTGGACTGGTCTGATCTGGTCTGATAAGTTGATCTTGGATCCCAAAGGGGGGAATGACAGCTCCGGCACAGGCTCCCACTCCAAGTGCCGGAGCTGTCCCCATGTCCGGGCCAGGCGCCCTCTCGAGCGCGGCCGGGGAGCGAAAGCGGCTGGGTCGGGGGCTCCCCGGCTACCTAAGTACGTGGTCTGGGAGCCACCGACCCGTTTTGGTTGCTTGTGCGCGCGGGATCAGGGGCCGGGGACGCGGAAGATGCGGAGCTGGAGGGCCAGGGTGGCGTAGTAGCCGACCAGGGCGGACAGCTCGACCAGGGCCTGCTCCCCCAGCACGTCGACGGCGGTGGCGTACTCCTCGTCGCCCAGGTCGGCGGCCGGGCTGGTGAGCGCGCGGACTACCTGGTGGGCGACCTGCTCCTCCTTGTCGGCGAAGCCGGGATCGGCGCCGTCGCGCAGGGCCCCGATCTCCTCGTCGGTCAGGCCCGCGTCGCGGCCGAGCACCTGGTGAGATTCCCGCTCATACGGGCTGTCCCAGACCTGCGCGACCACCAGGATGGCCGCCTCGCGGATCCGCGGCGCCAGGTCCGTCTTGAACCGGATGGCGGCGCCCAGATTCTGCAGCGCGTGACCGACGTCAGGCGCGTAGAGCATCGCGTTGAACGGGCCGGCCAGGCCGCCGGCTCCGCTGGATAGCAGGACCGCGCGCGGTCCCTGGCCGCGTGGGCCGCCCAGGATCTCCCGGTACAGATCGACCTGCTCGGGGGTCATTTCCTCAGACGACAGGACTGGAAGGCGCATCGGAACTCCGGAGGGTGAGAGTCAGCGCCACCGCCACCAGGATGACCAGGGCGATGACAAGGGGGACAACAATGTGCAGGTGGAGCACGCAGAGGGCGCCGATCAGGGCGCCCAGCAGCATCGCCAGCACGGAGATTCCCCGGCGCGCGACCCGCGCACCGGTAGCGCCCGCCAGCGGGCTGTCCGCCGCTACCCCGGTGATGGTCAGCGTCAGCACGGTGGTGGTCAGGTCGGGTACCGCGAGCTTGCGGGCGGTCGCGTTCTGCGCCCCCATGGTGAGCGAGAGCAGCACGATCAGGGCGTAGCGCGCAGCTGACGGCGGCGGATCGGCTACCAGCGGGGTGAGGATCACCGCCACCAGCACCAGTGTGGCCTGGGCCGAGACGGTGACGGCAAGCAGCCGCTCGCGCTGGCCTTCCAGCTGCCGCCCCAGCCGCCCAGCCGCGAGCGCGGCGGCCGCGAAGCAGCCGATGGCGACGACCGAGGCCAGGGCGGAGAACCCGCCCGTTCCGGCCAGGGCGAACGCGAGGAAGACCACGTTTCCGGTCATGTTGGCCACGAAGACGTGCCCGAGCACCAGGTAGCTGAACGCGTCGACCAGCCCGGTGACGCCGGTCAGCGCCACCAGCAGCGGCGGCAGCACGCCGTCCTTGCTGCCACGTGGCGGTGCAAGCGTCAGCCGCACGTCGGTCGCGAACGCGTTCATGGCTGGTTACTGCCCAGCATGGGCGGGGCATGCACCCCGCCCGTTCGGATTATAAATTCTCCCCGGCGGCCGGGTGCTGTCGCGGTTTAGCCGGACCGGTTGTGGCGGGCCACGGTGTCAATGGCAACGGCGGCGAGCAAGACCGCGGCGGCCACCGCGTACACCCGCGTTCTGCCCGCCCTGGACGCCGGTGGGAACCGAGCCCAGCTAAGAAGCGAAGACAATCCCCATGATGCCCGCGGTCAGCCGGGTTCAGGTTGATACTGGCCCGGCGGACCGCCTCGGCGTTGCCGCCGATGGCCGTTCGGGAATGATGTTGTGGGTTTAGACGGTGGTGCTCCGGCGGCGGGCTAGGGTGTCCACGGTGACGGCGGCGAGCAGAACTACCGCGGTCCAGATGTACTGCGGCGCGGCGCCCAGGCCGAGCAGTTCCAGGCCGTTGTAGATCACGGCGACGATGAGCCCGCCGAGCAGCGCGCCCACCATCTTGCCGCGGCCGCCGAACAGGCTGACGCCGCCGATGACCGCAGCGGCGACGGCGAGCAGGACCAGCTGGCCGCCCTGGACGCCGGTGGAGACCGAGCCGAGGTAGGAGGTGTAAATGATGCCCATGAAACCCGCGGTCAGCCCGCATAGCGTGAACGCGAGAACCCGGATCCGGGTCAGGCTGATGCCGGCCCGCCTGGCCGCCTCGGCGTTGCCGCCGATGGCGTAGACGTACCGGCCGAACCGGGTGCGGCCGAGCAGGACGCTCCAGGCGAAGACCACCACCACGACCACAAGCACTACCCACGGCACACCGCGCACCACAGTGAAGCCGACGCCGCGGTTGCTGTTGCCGACCAGCACCACCACCACGCCCGCGACCGCGATCGCGCCGATCTTCAGCAAGGTGACGCTCAGCGGAGGCGCGGTGAGATTGCTCGCCCGCCGGCGGCTGTCGCGCACCAGGAACAGCGCGCCGGCGCCCACGACGGCGGCCGCCATGACGATCCAGCCGGCCACCGGACTGACGGAGCCCGAATAGATGTCGGCCAGGACGCCGGGGTACAGCCTGATGGTCCCGCCGCCGTTAGGGGCAGCCGAGTCCATGACCTCAAGCAGCAGACCCAGCGCCAGCAGCTGGCCGGCCAGCGTGACCACGAAGGACGGCAGCCGGAGCCTGGTGGTGATAAGGCCCTCGAGTCCGCTGAAGATCGCGGGGACGGCCAGGCCCACCAGCACCGCGAGCGGCCAGGGGACGGGGTGGGGCGGCAGCAGCAGCCAGCACGTGAACGTCGCGCCGAGGGGGGCGGTATAGCCGATCGACAGGTCGATCTCACCGAGCAGGAGGACGAACACCTCGGCCATGCCCAGCACCGCGATCCAGGCGGCCTGCCCGGCCAGGTTGATCAGGTTGCCGGCGGACAGGAACAGGGAACTGCGGGACTGAAAGTAGATGACGATGACGATGAGGCCGAGGATGACCGGCAGGGCGCCGCTGTCGCCGTTGCGAACACGGGTAAGCCAGATCCTGGCGTATTCACCTAGCGAGTCCGCGATGACGTCGGGGGAGGTGAGGGCGACCTCGGCCGCGACGTCGTCGGATTCGCTGGCCCCGGGCGGCCCTTGGACGTCAGTGCTCACTGGAGCTCCCTGCTGAGGGCTCGGCCGGCGTAGCGGCGAGACGCTTGGAGGTACCGGTGGTCATGAGGTCGACGATGGACTCCGCGTCGTATTGCGACGCCGGCCCGACGGCGACCAGGCGGCCCAGCCGCAGCACGGCGATCCGGTCCGCGACCGACTGGACGTCGTTGAGGTTGTGCGAGATGACGATCACCGCGATGTTCTGGCTCTTCAGCCGTTTGATCAGGTCGAGCACGACCCGGGTCTGGGTCACGCCGAGGGCCGCGGTCGGCTCGTCCAGGATCACCAGCTTAGCCTGGCGCATCACGGCGCGGGCGACCGCGACCGCCTGCCGCTGGCCGCCGGACAGCGAGCCCACCGCCTGGCGGACCGATCGGACCGTGACCACCGACAGGTCAGCCAGCGTCTGCCTGGCGGCTTTCTCCATTTCGATCTCGTCCAGCTGGAAGTGCTTGACCAGCTCGTGGCCGAGGAACATATTCGCCACGATATCCAGGTTGTCGGCCAGCGCCAGGTCCTGGTAGACGGTGGCGATGCCGAGATCGGTGGCGTCCTTCGGGCTGTGCAGGTGGACCTGGTGGCCCTGCCACAGGATCTGGCCTTCATCCTGGGTGTAGATGCCGGAAATCGTCTTGATCAGCGTGCTCTTGCCCGCCCCGTTGTCACCGACGACCGCCGTCACCTGACCGGCGGGGATATCCAGGCTGATGCGGGTCAGCACGCGCACCGGGCCGAAGCTCTTGCCGATATCGACCAGGCTCAGCAGCGGCTGGTCGCCGTCGCTGGCGGCCGGGCCGGAGCTGGCCGGGTCCGGGCTGGCCTGCGGGTCCGGGCCGGCCTGCGGGAGGGGCGTGCTGTCTGGGGTGTCCATGGGGTCCCCGTCCGTGGCGTGGGAGGAGTCGGGCGAGGACGCCCGGCCCGCGTCTGCGGGCCGGGCGCCTTCCGCGCTCGGTGTGGTCACCGGGCGCGCCTCCTGTCGTTCATCCAGCTCATACCGAGATTCCGGCGGCCTTGCACTCGGCGGTGTAAGAGCCGACGCAGAGCTGCTGAGCGGGCACGAAATTGTCCGCGATGACGGTCGAGTTCATGTTGGACGTGGTGACCCACTCCGGCGAGAGCAGCACCGACGGCACCTGGACCTTGGACGTCGAGTCGAGGGTCTGGCCGTTCACCAGGGAGCTCGGCGGGGTCTTGCCCGCGCGCAGGAACATGGCCAGCCCCACGGCGGCCTGCGCCTCAAGGTAGATCGGCTTGTACACGGTGCCGCACTGGTAGCCGGACAGGATGTTCTGCAGTCCGACCAGGGTAGCGTCCTGCCCGGTGACCGGGAACTTCTTGGCCTTGATGCCTGCCCGCTGCAGGTAGGTGATGATCGGGGCGGCGTTCTCGTCGTTCGGCGTGACCACGGAGTTGATGTTCTTGTGCGCCGTGTACGCCTGCTGGAATTCGCTCTCCGCCGTCGGCGGGTCCCAGGTTCCGGCCGGCGTGCCGACGTTGACGTACTTCCCGCTCGAGAAGTACGGCGCGAGCACCGCGTTGTACCCCTGGGCGAACAGGGTGGCGTTGTTGTCGGTCGGTGCGCCCTTCATCACCAGGACATTCGGCTTGCTGACGCCCTCGGCGGTGGCGCAGGCCACGAAGCCTTTGCCAATCAACGTGCCGACCTGGACGTTGTTGAAGCTGTCGTAGTACGCGCGGCTGCCGCCGAGGGTCAGCCGGTCGTAGTCGATGACCTTGACGCCGTGTGACTTGGCGTAGGACTCGATCTGGGCTCCGACACCGGAGTCCAGCGGGTCCATGATCAGGACGCTGGCGCCCTTGGTGATGGCCGCCTGGGCATCAGAAAGTTCCGTGGCATCACTGCCCTGCGCATTCTGCACCGAGTACTGGGAAGGCGAAAGACCGGCCAGCGCCAGTGCCTGCGCCAGATAAGGCGCGTCGAATTCCGTGTAACGAGCCGAAGAAACGGTGTCCGGAAGGATGGCGGCCACGTTTCCTTTGCCCCCGGCGTCCAGCGCCTTCAGCGCCGCCATCGCCGAGAAGGTCCTATTCAGGGAGCTAATCGAGATCGACACCGTCGATGATGACGGGCTGGAACCGCTGCTCGCGCTCGAGGACGAGGAACTGCTGCAGGCCGCAGCGGCGAGGCACACGGCCAGCGACATTGACGCTACTGCAGCCCCTTTCCTGGCCACTTTTCTCATAAATACCACCCTGTGTCTTAGAGGAAGGGTCGACGGGTCCGCGTCCAGGCAGCCGACATTTGCTCGCTGACCTGGCGGAACTTCGCGGCCTTAGCGTCTTTACGTAAAACCTTAGAGCCCCGGCAATTAACGTGGCCTTAACATCGGGGCAGTTTCGTGAAGATACCGTGAACAACCATCTTCCTGTGTTCTTTCTGGTTCACGTTCGTCACCTGGGCGTTATTGTTTGCGCTCACATTGGTGCGGGCACAGTGCTCGCACGGGCGCTTACTCGGGCGCCAGCCGGTAGCCGGCCCGGGGCTGGGTGAGGATCAGCGGCGCGCTGTCCTCCGCCTCGAGCTTGGCCCGCAGCCGCCGCACGTAAACCCGGAGGTACTCGGTCTCGGTCTCATAGCCGTGGCCCCACACCCGGCGGAGCAGGTGGGCGTGGGTCAGCAGCTTGCCCCGGTTGACGGCGAGCTCGCGCAGCAGGGCGAACTCGGTCGGGGTCAGGTGCACTGGCTGCCCGCCGCGCCGCACCTGCTGCAGGGTCAGGTCGATGACGACGTCGCCGACCACGATGACCGGCGGGGCCTGCTCGGTCGGTGCGGCCGGCCGGGTCCGGCGCAGCGTCGCGGTGATGCGCGCCAGCAGTTCCTCGATACTGAACGGTTTGGTCATGTAGTCGTCGGCGCCCATATGCAGGGCGGTCACCTTGTCCCGCTCGCCGCCGCGGGCTGACACCACGATGATGGCGACCGGCGAGCGCTCGCGGATCTGCCGGCAGAGGTCGAACCCGTCAGCTTCGGGCAGCATCAGGTCGAGCAGGACGATGTCCGGGTCCTCGGTCTCCAGCAGCTGGAGCGCGCGCATCCCGTCCACGCTTACGACGGTGTCGAAGCCGCGTACCGCGAGGTTGGACCGGATCAGGTCCACGATGTTCGGATCGTCCTCCACCACCAGGGCGCAGGTCTTCCGGGCCGTCTCGGTCATCCCCGTCTCAGCCATCCCCGTCATTTAGTCATCCCCGTCATTCGTTGAGTCTCCTAGGTGGGGCCCGGCCGGCCGGCTCGCGTCGAGGATCTCGGCCTCGACGGGCAGGAACACGGTGAAGCAGGTGCCCTGGGGCAGCGGGGTCAGCTCGATCCGGCCGCCGTGAGCCTGCACGATTCCCTTCGCGATGGACAGGCCCAGGCCGGCTCCCGCGCTCTTGCGGTTACTCCCGTTACTCGTCCCGTTGCTGGTTCCGTTACTGGGGCGCGAGCGGCGAGCGGGCTCGAACGGCGCGGCCGCCAGTTCCGGCGGCAGGCCGCGGCCGTCGTCCCGCACGCTGATGACTACCTGGTCCTCCTCGGCCGTGACCATGACCTGGACCCGGGTCCCGGGCGGGTTGTGGCCGAAGGCGTTGTTCAGCAGGTTCACGAAGACCTGCTCCATCCGGTCATGGTCGGCCCACACCACGGGCAGGTGCGCGTCGCAGGTCAGCGGGACCGATTCCGCGCTGTCCCGCGGCAGGCAGGCGATCGCCGCCTCCAGCACCAGCCGGATGTCACACCAGTCCCGCTGCAGGCGCATGATGCCCGACTCGATCGCGGAGAAGTCGAGCAGGTCGTCGACCAGCCGGCCCAGCCGCGCCGACTCCGCGGCGATCCGGTCCAGGAAGCGCTGCTGGGAGTCGCCGTCCCAGGTCACGTCCGGCTGCATCAGGCTGGATGCGTACCCCCTGATGGCCGTGAGCGGGGTCCGCAGCTCGTGGCTGAGCCGGGAAAGGAAGCCGCGCTGAAGCTCCCGCGACCGGCGCAGGGCCGTCGCCTCCTGGTGCGCGTGACCCGCTTCCTCGCGTTCGAGCGCGAGGCGGAGCGAGTTCGCCGCGTCCTCCATCAGCGCCGTCTCTTCCTTGGTGGGCGGCACCCGTCGCCAGCTGGCGATCAGCACGGTGGGGCCGCCGGCCGCCATGAAGGCCACCACCCGGGCCCGCTGCCTGCGGCTGCTCTGCAACTGCCGGGCGACACCGTCCGGGTGCGAGCTGGAC
>JBAPYC010000760.1:0-2434 GCA_049284535.1 Streptosporangiaceae bacterium | reverse complement strand
GGGCCGGCCCGCTGCGCCAGGACGTCCGGTGCCGGGCCGCGGGCAGTGTCCTGCTCGTCGGTGACGCCTCCGGTTACCTGGACGCGCTCACCGGCGAGGGCATCGGCCTGGCGGTGGCCCAGGCGGCGGTCCTGGCGGGCTGCGTCGCCGCCGGGCGCGCCGGTGATTACGACCGGGCCTGGCGGCGAGTTTCCCGCAAGGCGTGGTTCCTCACCTCGGGGCTGCTCTGGTCCCGGCAGCAGGCGCTGCTCGGCCCGCGCATCGTGCCCGCCGCGCAGCACCTGCCCCGCCTGTTCACCAGCATCGTCAACCAGGTCGCCCACGCCTAGCCAGCGCAAATCCGGCCGGGAGCCAAGGGAGCTAACGGAGCCAGAGGAGCTAACGGAGCCAAGGGAGCTAACGGAGCCAGAGGAGCTAACGGAGCTAACCGCCGCCGCGGCCGGTACAGCCGCCCGTGCAGCAGCGTCACCAGCGTCACCACCCGCTTCATGTCCCGCTCGCTGCGCCCGAACGTGGTCAGGTTGAGCAGCGGCCGCATCCGCTGCCGCGTGATGGCCTTGGCCCGGGTGAACTCCCGCAGCCCGTCGGCGCCGTGAATCCGCCCGAAACCCGACTCGCCCACCCCGCCGAACGGCAGCGCCGGCACGGTCACGAAGCCGACCACCGAGTTCACCGAGGTCATCCCGGTCCGCAACCCTCGTGCGGCAGCCAGACCAGCCGAACGATCCCGGGCAAAGACAGCCGACCCCAGCCCGTACCGCCCCGCGTTGGCGAACGAGACCGCCTCCGTGAGCCCCGCCACCGGCGTCACCGTCACCGTGGGGCCGAACGTTTCCTCGGTCACCGCCGCGGAATCCTCGGGCACCTCGGTCAGCACGACCGGCCGCACGTACGGCGGCGCCACCGCGTCCGCGCCCCCGACCGTGGTCCGGCCGCCCTGCGCCAGCGCGTCGGCCACGTGCTTGGCTACCACCTCGGTCTGCTCGGGCCGGGTCATCGGCCCGTACGACGCCTCGCCGTCCGGACCCGCCCGCAGCTCCGACACCCGCGCCGTCAGCCGGTCCAGAAATGACTGGTACACCGGCTCGGCCACGTAGACCCGCTCGATCCCGATGCAGGTCTGCCCGGCGTTGGACATCGCCCCCCAGGCGGCGGCGTCGGCCGCCGCGTCCAGGTCGGCGTCGGCTGCTACCAGCAGCGCGTCCTTGCCGCCGCACTCGGCCACCACCGGGGTCAGGGTGTCCGCGGCCGCCGCCATCACCTTGCGCGCGGTGCCCGCCGAGCCGGTGAACGCGATCTTGGCCAGGCCGCTGCGGGCCAGCGCCTCGCCGGTGGAGCCGTCCCCGGTGACCACCTGGAACACCGGCTGCACGTCGCCGAAGACGCCCAGCGCCTCGCCGAACGAGCGGACCAGCCAGTCACCGGTGGCCGGGGTCAGCTCGGACGGCTTGAACACGACCGCATTGCCCGCGGCCAGCGCGTACGCGATCGAGCCCATCGGGGTGAACACCGGGTAGTTCCACGGCCCGATCACGCCGACCACGCCCAGAGGCTGGTACTCCACCGTGGCCGCCTGGTGGAACGAGAACAGCCCGGCGCGCACCCGGCGCGGGCCCAGCTCCCGCCGGGCATGCTTCGCGGCCCAGTCGATGTGCAAGATGGCCAGGATGATCTCGAGCCTGGCGTCGTCCAGCGGCTTGCCGGTCTCCTCGTGCACCAGCTGGGCCAGCCGCTCCATGTACCTGGTCAGGTGGGACTTCCAGGCCAGCAGCCGGATCCGCCGCCCGGACCAGCCGAGCTCGTCCCACCACACCGCCGCCTCGCGGGCCCCGGCCACCGCGGCGTCGACCTGCCGGCGGCCATGCACGGGGAAGGTGGCCAGTACTTCCCCGGTCGCCGGATTGACTGTCTCAAGCATCGCCTGACCAGTAAAGCATCGCTCCCACATGCGAAGCTACGCTGGGGTTCGTGCCGTCCCGCCCCTACGTCGTGCTCTCGGCCGCCGTCTCGGCCGACGGCTACCTGGACGACGCCAGCCCGCAGCGCCTGATCCTGTCCGGCCCGGCCGACCTGGACCGGGTGGATGAGGTCCGGGCCGGCTGCGACGCGATCATCGTGGGCGCCCAGACGGTCCGCACCGACAACCCCCGGCTGCTCATCCGCGACCCGCGCCGCAGCGCCCGCCGCGCCGCCCGCGGCCGCCCCCCGCACCCAATCAGGGTCACCCTCACCGCCACCGGCGACCTCGACCCGCAGGCCCGCTTCTTCGCCCCGACCGCCCCCCGGCTGGTCTACTGCGCGACCCCCGCGCTGCCCCGCGCCCGGGCCCGGCTGGGGGAGGCTGCCGAGCTCATCGACGCCGGCGACCCGGCTTCCCTCGGCGTCATGCTGGCAGATCTGGCCGAACGAGGCGTGGCGCGCGCCCTCGCAGAAG
>JBAPYC010000759.1:0-1935 GCA_049284535.1 Streptosporangiaceae bacterium | reverse complement strand
GCTGCGGGCGGCGATCCGCGACCCCAACCCGGTCGTGTTCATCGAGAACCGGCAGCTGTACGGGATGTAGGGGCCCAAGCCGCCGGCCGACTACCTGCTCCCCCTGGGCAAGGCGAAGGTGGTGCGGGAAGGCACCGACCTGACCATCGTGAGCGTCTCGCGGATGGTCCACGAGGCGGTGGCGGCGGCCGAGGCGCTCGCGCCGCGCGGGATCAGCGCCGAATTGATCGACCTGCGGACGGTGGCACCACTGGACAAGGACACCATCCTGGCGTCGCTGGCGAAGACGAACCGGCTGCTCATCGCCCACGAGGGAGTCACCGACTTCGGGATCGGGGCGGAAATCGCCGCGCTGGCGGTGTACCAGGGATTCTGGACGCTGGACGCGCCGGTCATGCGGGTGGCGCCGCCGCCCACGCCGTCACCCTACGCGCCGAACCTGGAGAAGCTCTGGCTGCCCGACCGGCAGTCAATCGAGCGCGCCGCCGAGGCCCTGGTTCGCGTGTGAGAGAAAGCCGCGCCCATCAGGAGATCAGCGGCAGCGGCCGGGGCGGCATGTGGTCCTGCCAGAGGCGACGAGAGGTCTCCTCCGGGTAGGCGGTGACCGCCGGCGGCAGGTCGAAGACCCGGGTGAGGCGGCGCTCGAGGTCGAAGGCGGGCCAGCCGGGGTCGCCGGTCGCGGCGAACCGGGTCCAGGCGGTGCGGAACTGGGCGGAGACCTCCTCGGCGGCGGGGTAGGGGGGCGGGCCGATCAGCCGGGCGGCCAGGCCGCCGTCCAGGTTGCCGAAGACCAGCGGGCCGTCGAGGCCGTGGCAGGCACCGAGGATGCCGCCATGGACGGGCGCGGCCCAGGCCAGCTCGTACAGGTAGGCCACTCCACCGGCCGCGGCCTGCGCCTGGGCAAGGTGCAGCGTCGGCATGCGGAACACCCAGTCGTTCTGGACCTGCTCGTAGAGGCTCTCGGCAGACGCGCCCGGGAAAGCCGCGCGGTAGGCCCGCTCGCCATCCGGGCCTGGGCCGAGCCCGCGCAGCACGTGAGCCGCCCGCTCCTCGGTGATCGTGCCGAGCTGGCCGCTCATCGCCAGGAACAGCCGGGCTTCGTCCCGGGTGTGGCCGACGATCAGCGGCACGTCGCGGGCGGCGCCCACCGCGAGCGCCTGCCAGGGCGTCACCGGGAGCACGTCCCCGTCCACCACCGGCGCGAACGGGGTGTCGGTCAGGGCGACCTGGCCCCACCGGTCCCCGTACTGGCTGAGCTTGCGGTCCACCGCGTCCCCGGCCGCGACCAGCCGCACCGGGTCCACCCCTGACAGGTCGGCGACGGTCGCCCGCAGGCCGAGCTCGGCCGCGATGGCGGCGGCGACGTCGGCCGCCAGCGGAGCTGAGTAGTAGATGCCGGGCACGCTCTGCGCGATCGCCCGGCCGAACAGGCCCGTGGCCCGCGGTGCGGCCAGCAGCGAGGCGACAGAACCGGCCCCGGCCGACTGGCCGAACACGGTGACCAGGCCGGGGTCGCCGCCGAAGGCGGTGATGTTGTCACGCACCCATTCGAGCGCGGCCATCTGGTCGAGCAGGCCCCGGTTGGCGGGCGCACCGTCGAGGTAGGCGAAGCCCTCCACCCCGGTGCGGTAGTTGAAGGTGACCAGGACCAGGTCGCCCTCACGGGCCAGGCGGCCGCCGTCGTAGGCGGGGATCTCGGCCGAGCCGACCTTGTAGGCGCCGCCGTAGATCCAGACAAGCACCGGCCGCCGGGCGGCGCGGTCGGCGGCCGGAGTCCACACGTTCAGCGTCAGCCAGTCGTCGTCGGCGGGCGCCGGGGCGGGGCCGAAGACGCTGGACTGCGGGGGCGGCGAGCCGAACGCGGTCGCGTCCCGCACCCCGTCCCACGGCGTCACCGGCCGGGGAGCGGCGAACCGGGCCGGGCCGGTCGGCGGC
>JBAPYC010000758.1:0-4963 GCA_049284535.1 Streptosporangiaceae bacterium | reverse complement strand
GCACTGCACCCGGATGCCCTTCGCGCCGCCCTTGATCGCGCTCTGCATGGCCTTGCGCATGGCCCGCCGGAAGGAGACCCGGCTGGACAGCTGCTCCGCCACGCCCTGCGCGACGAGCTGCGCGTCCACCTCGGGGTTCTTCACCTCGAGGATGTTCAGCTGGATCTGCTTGGCGGTCAGCTTCTCCAGGTCGCCGCGGATACGGTCGGCTTCGGCACCGCGCCGGCCGATGACGATGCCCGGCCGGGCGGTGTGGATGTCCACCCGCACCCGGTCCCGGGTCCGCTCGATCTCGACCTTGGAGATGCCGGCCCGCTCCATGCCGCGCTGCAGCATGCGGCGGATGGCCACGTCTTCCGCGACGTATTCCTTGTACAGCTTGTCGGCGTACCACCGGCTCTTGAAGTCGGTGGTGATGCCGAGCCGGAACCCGTGCGGGTTCACCTTCTGGCCCACTAGCGGGTCCCTCCCTCGGAGTCGTCGGAGACGATGACCGTGATGTGGCTGGTCCGCTTCAGCACCCGGTAACCACGGCCCTGGGCGCGCGGCCGGAAGCGCTTGAGCGTCGGTCCCTCGTCGACCCAGGCGCGGCGCACCCACAGCATGCCGCGGTCCCCGCGGCCGCCGCGGGAGTCCGCGTTGGCGATCGCGCTGGCCAGCACCTTGCCGACGGGGTCGCTGGCCGACTGGGGCGCAAACGAGAGCACGGCCTGTGCCTCGTCAGCGGGCAGCCCGCGGATCAAGTCCACCACACGGCGGGCCTTCCGCGGCGTGACGCGGACGTACCGCGCCATTGCCCTGGCTTCCATCATTCCTCCTGGGTCCGGCTAGCGGCGGCTACGCCGGTCATCCTTGACGTGAGATCGGAAAGTACGCGTTGGCGCGAACTCGCCGAGCTTGTGGCCGACCATCGACTCGGTAATGAACACCGGGATGTGCTTGCGGCCGTCATGCACGGCGATCGTGTGCCCGAGCATGGCCGGCACGATCATGGATCGCCGGGACCACGTCCTGATGACGGTCTTCGACCCCTTGTCGTTCTGCACGTCCACCTTTTTCATCAGGTGGTCGTCCACGAAGGGGCCCTTCTTAAGGCTACGAGGCATCGCGTGCTGCTCCTACCGCTTGTTCTTGCCGCGGCGACGGCTGATCAGCTTGTCACTCGGCTTGTGTGCCTGGCGGGTCCGGCCCTCCGGCTTGCCCCACGGGCTGACCGGGTGACGGCCACCAGAGCTCTTGCCCTCGCCGCCGCCGAGCGGGTGGTCGACCGGGTTCATGGCCACACCGCGGACGGTCGGGCGCTTGCCCTTCCACCGGTTGCGGCCGGCCTTGCCCAGCTTGATGTTGCCCTGCTCGGCGTTGCCGACCTCGCCCACCGTGGCCCGGCAGGTCGCGTCGACCCGCCGGATCTCACCGGACGGCATGCGGAGCGCGGCGTAGCCGCCCTCCTTGGCCAGCAGCTGCACGCCGGACCCGGCGGACCGGGCGATCTTGGCGCCGCCGCCGGGCCGCAGCTCGATGGCGTGCACCACGGTGCCGGTCGGGATGAAGCGCAGCGGCAGCGAGTTGCCCGGCTTGATGTCCGACCCGGGACCGTTCTCCACCCGGTCGCCCTGGGACAGGCCCTGCGGGCAGATGATGTAGCGCTTCTCGCCGTCGGCGTAGTGCAGCAGCGCGATCCGGGCGGTGCGGTTAGGGTCGTACTCGATGTGCGCGACCTTGGCCGGCACGCCGTCCTTGTCCGCCCGCCGGAAGTCGATAAGCCGGTAGGCACGCTTGTGCCCGCCGCCCTGGTGCCGGGCGGTAACGCGGCCGTGCACGTTCCGGCCGCCCTGTGAGTGCAGCGGGCGTACCAGGGACTTCTCCGGCTCGTTCCTGGTGACCTCGGAGAAGTCCGAGCCGCTCGCGCCACGCCGGCCGGGGGTGGTCGGATTGTACTTACGGATAGCCATGTCTGGTCGTGTCTCCCTAGGCGCCGAAAATGTCGATCCTGTCACCCTCGGCGAGGGTCACGATCGCCCGCTTGGTGTCCGGCCGCTGGCCCCAGCCGTACCGGGTGCGACGACGCTTGCCCGGACGGTTGAGCGTGTTCACCCCGGTCACCTTGACCCCGAAGACGGCCTCAATGGCCAGCCTGATCTGGGTCTTGTTGGCGTCCGGGGCAACGACGAAGGTGTACTTGCCCTCGTCGAGCAGCCCGTAGCTCTTCTCTGAGACGACCGGCCGCAGCAGGACGTCCCTGGGGTTGGGTATCCGGCTCACTTCGAGGTCTCCTTGTCCTTCGGGCCCCGGTTCCTGTCGATGAACGCGTCCAGGGCCTGCTCGGTGAAGACCACGTGGTCGCTGGCCAGCACGTCGTAGGTGTTCAGCTGGTCCTCGGTGAGAATGTGCACGGCAGGTACGTTCCGCAGCGACTTCCAGGTGACCTCGTCGTCGCGGTGCGTGACCACCAGGACTGGGCGGCCCAGCGGCCCCTCGATACCGAGGGCGCCGGTCAGCACTCCCATCGCGTCCCTGGTCCTGGGCGCGTCACCCTCGACGAACCCGCTGACGACCAGGACCCGGCCGTGGCTGAGCCGGTCGGACAGCGCGCCGCGCAGCGCCGCGGCCTTCATCTTCTTCGGCGTCCGCTGCACGTAGGAACGCGGCACCGGGCCGTGCGCGACCCCGCCGCCCGCGTACTGCGGAGCGCGGATGGAACCCTGGCGCGCGCGCCCGGTGCCCTTCTGCCGGTACGGCTTCTTGCCGCCGCCGCGGACCTGGCCGCGGTTCTTGGTCGAATGCGTGCCCTGCCGGGCGGCCGCCTGCTGGGCCACCACGACCTGGTGGATCAGCGGGATGTTCACCTTGGCGGCGAAGATCTCCTCGGGCAGGTCCACCGTCTTGCCGTCACCCGACGGCGAGATGACGCTTACGGCTGTCATCGGGTTTCCTCTCCCTTCGGCGTCCTGGCCGCGCTGCGGACGAGCACGAGCTGGCCGCGGGGACCGGGCACCGCGCCCTTGATCAGCAGCAGGCCGCGGTCGGCGTCGACGGCGTGCACGGTGAGCGACTGCACGGTGGTGCGGACGCCACCCATCCGGCCCGCCATCCGCACGCCCTTGAACACCCGGCCCGGGGTGGCGCAGGCGCCGATGGAGCCGGGCGAGCGGTGCTTGCGCTGCGTGCCGTGCGAGGCGCTGAGGCCCTTGAAACCGTGCCGCTTCATCACGCCCGCCGTGCCCTTGCCCTTGCTCCGGCCGGTCACGTCGACGTGCTGCCCGCTGGCGAACAGCTCGGCGGTGACCTCCTGGCCGAGCGTGTACTCCGACGCGTCGTCGGTGCGCAGCTCAGCCAGGTAGCGGCGCGGCGTCAGGCCGGCCTTCTCGAACACCCCGCCAGCCGGCTTGTTCACCTTGCGCGGGTCGATCTCGCCGAAGCCGAGCTGCACGGCCGAGTAGCCGTCGCTGTCCGGGGTCTTCACGCTCGTCACCACGCACGGCCCGGCCTGGACCACGGTGACTGGCACGATCTGCCCGGCGTCGTTGAAGACCTGGGTCATGCCTAGCTTGGTGCCCAGGATCCCTTTGATCTGCTTGCTCATCTCGGTGCGTTCCTCAGAGCTTGATCTCGATGTCGACGCCCGCCGGCAGGTCGAGGCGCATCAGCGAGTCCACCGTCTTCGGCGTCGGGTCGAGGATGTCGATCAGCCGCTTGTGCGTCCGCATCTCGAAGTGCTCGCGCGAGTCCTTGTACTTGTGCGGGGAGCGGATGACGCAGTACACGTTCTTCTCGGTAGGCAGCGGCACCGGGCCGGCCACCCGCGCGCCGGTACGCGTCACGGTGTCGACGATCTTCCGCGCCGAGCTGTCGATGACCTCGTGGTCATATGCCTTGAGCCGGATGCGGATCTTCTGTCCCGCCATGGTGTCCTTCGCTTCTTGTCAGCCGCTACACGAACCTGGTTGGCGTGCCGCGGCGGCCGGGCCGGTGGGTTCCGGCTTCCGGCCGCCGCTGCACGACCTCTACTTGATGATCTTCGTGACCCGGCCCGCGCCGACGGTGCGGCCGCCTTCGCGGATCGCGAACCGCAGGCCTTCCTCCATGGCGATGGGCTGAATCAGATCGATGTGCATGTCGGTCCGGTCGCCCGGCATGACCATCTCGGTGCCCTCGGGGAGGTTCACCACACCGGTCACGTCGGTGGTCCGGAAGTAGAACTGCGGGCGGTAGTTGTTGAAGAACGGCGTGTGCCGCCCGCCCTCGTCCTTGGACAGGATGTAGACCTGACCCTCGAACTCGGTGTGCGGGGTGTTGGTGCCCGGCTTGATCACGACCTGGCCGCGCTCCACCTCCTCGCGCTTGATGCCGCGGAGCAGCAGGCCCACGTTGTCGCCGGCCTGACCGTCGTCCAGGATCTTGCGGAACATCTCCACCCCGGTGACGGTGGTGGTCTGCGCCTTCTCCTTGATCCCGATGATGTCGACGGTCTCACCGGTGTGGATGGTGCCGCGCTCGATCCGGCCGGTCACCACGGTGCCGCGGCCGGTGATCGAGAAGACATCCTCGACCGGCATCAGGAACGGCTTCTCGGTCTCGCGCACCGGCTCCGGGATGGAGTCGTCGCACGCGGTCATGAGCTCCAGGACCTTGTCGCCCCACTCGGCGTCGCCCTCGAGTGCCTTCAGCGCGGATACCCGCACCACCGGCACGTCGTCACCCGGGAACTCGTACTCGGTGAGCAGCTCGCGCACCTCGAGCTCGACCAGCTCCAGGATCTCCTCGTCGTCCACCATGTCCGCCTTGTTCAGCGCGACCACGATGTACGGCACGCCGACCTGGCGGGCGAGCAGCACGTGCTCACGGGTCTGCGGCATCGGGCCGTCAGTGGCGGCGACCACCAGGATGGCGCCGTCCATCTGGGCGGCCCCGGTGATCATGTTCTTGATGTAGTCCGCGTGACCCGGGCAGTCCACGTGCGCGT
>JBAPYC010000757.1:0-9054 GCA_049284535.1 Streptosporangiaceae bacterium | reverse complement strand
GCCACCAGCTGGCTGTAGACCTCGGCGACGGTGTTGCGGGCGATGCCGAAATCCGCGGCCAGCGCCCGCGATGACGGCAGGCGCGTGCCCGGCCGCAGCCGCCCGGCCCGGACCGCGCCCCGCAGCGCTGCCTCCAGGCCAGCTCGCACCCGGGTCCCGGACACCTCCAGGTGAAGATCGGTACCACCGATTTTGGCCCATGTTTCTGGCACGTTATTGGACCTTACCGTGGGCCGCTTTCGCCCGTAACGTCGTGGTCATGACGATCACCGACGACACCACGCAGATCCCGGCCCGTCTCGACTTCGACGCGGTAGCCTCCGCCTACAGCCGTGCCATGGGCCACCTGGACCAGACCGCGACCAAGGAACTGGACCGGGCCGGCATCGACCCCAGGCTCCGCGAGCTGATCCGTATCCGCGCCTCGCAGCTGAACGGCTGTGCCTACTGCATCGACATGCACACCAAGGACGCCCGTGCGATCGGCGAGACCGAACAGCGCCTGTACGGGCTGGCCGCCTGGCGGGAGACCCCGTACTTCACCGCCCGCGAGCGTGCCGCCCTGGCCTTCACCGAGTCGGTGACCCGGCTTTCCGACACGCACGTACCCGACGAGGCCTACCAGGAGGTCGCGGCGGCGTTCAGCCCGCAGGAGGTGGCCGCGCTGGTCAGCCTCATCGTGACCATCAATGCCTGGAACACGATCAGCGTCAGCACCCGGGCCTGGATACCGGGCTCCTACCAGCCGTAGCGATCTCAGCTGCGCGGCGGGGCGGGGTGCGGATGGTAGTCCGCGGGCCGGGCCAGACCGGGGACCTCGACGCGGCCGCCGGCCCACAGCAGCGCGGTCCACGGATCGGCGTCGGCCAGGCTGGCCGGGACCTGCGGGAACAGCCGGGCCAGGACGCGGCGGCACATGTCCCGGGACGGGTCAAGGCTGAGCCCGAAGCCCTGGGCGATGTCGTTGCCGTGCAGCAGCGCCTCGTAACAGCCCAGGCCAGCGAAGCCTTCGGGGTCGCCCATGCCCGCCGGGTGGTACGCGCGGACGTGGGCGGGCGAGGTGCGCACCATTGAGGCCAGGACCCGTCCCCCGGTGACGGCGAACTCCAGCACCTCAGCGGGCGATGCGCCCTTCTCGGCCGCGGCGATGGCCCGCACGTACCGGGCGGTGGGCTGGACCGCGAGCTGCCAGGCGAAGGACATGAGGCAATCGCCGATGTGCTCGGCGGTGTGCCAGCAATCCCATTCCAGGGTGCCCGCGCGCACCGACCAGTCCTTGTCGGTTATGGGCAGCAGCCCGCTCATCACGCATGAGATCACGCTGTCAAGATCATCGGCGGTGACTGTCATGGTGGCATCGAGCCTACGGTCATAACCGCCGCGGCACGAGGGGTTCACCGGGAGTCATGATCAGGGCGGGTCGGCTTGTGCCCGCAGCTGCGCCTTGACGTCGACCTTGAGGACCTTGCCGACCTTGGACCGGGGCAGGTCGGGCCAGACCTCGACCTGCTTGGGGGCCTTGACGCTGCCCAGACGCTCCTTGACGTAGCCGCGGATCTCGTCCGCGGTGACCGTCTGGCCGGGGCGCAGCTGGAGCACCGCGGTGACCCGCTCGCCCCACTTGTCGTCGGGCAGCCCGATGACCGCGCAGTCCTGCACGGCCGGATGAGCCGAAATGACCTGCTCGACCTCGGCGGAGTAGACGTTGAAGCCACCGGTGATGATCATGTCCTTGGCGCGGTCCACGATGAACAGGTAGTTGTCCTGGTCCAGGTAGCCGATGTCCCCGGTGTGGTGCCAGCCGTGCCGGGACGCTTCCTGGGTGGCCTGCGGGTTCTTGTAGTAGCCAGCCATAACCAGCGGCCCGCGCACGACGATCTCACCGCGCTGGCCCGCGGGGAGCAGGACCCCGTCGTCATCCATGATCGCGACCGTGGTGAGCGGTGTGGGCCGGCCTGCCGATGACAGCCGCTCGCGGGCCAGCGAGCCGTCGTCGCGGAAGTGCTCGGCGGGAGCCAGGGTGGAGATCATCATGGGTGCCTCGGACTGGCCGAACAGCTGGCCCATGACCGGTCCGATCTTGGTCAGAGCCTCCTCCAGCCGGCTGGCGGACATCGGCGCCGCGCCGTACCACAGGCACTGCAAGTGAGTCAGGTCGGTGGACGGCAGGTCGGGGTGGTCCAGCAGCATGTAGATCAGCGTGGGCGGCAGGAACGTGTGCGTGATCCGGTGCCGCTCGGCCAGGGCCAGGAACTCGGTCAGGTCCGGCTTTCCCATGATGACGATCTCGCCGCCGAGCGTCAGCACCGGGAAGCACAGCACGCCGGCCGCGTGGGTGAGCGGGGCCAGGGCCAGGTATCTCGGGCGCGGGCGGAACGGGTAGCTCATCAGCGTCAGGGCGGACATGGTCTCGATGTTGTGGCCGGTCAGCATCACCCCCTTGGGGCGCCCGGTGGTGCCGCCGGTGCCGACCAGCATGACCATGTCACCGGCCGGCTCGGCCTGCCAGGGCTCGGCGGCCTCGGGACCGATCCACAGGTCGAAGGGCGTGGCGCCCGGCGGCTCGCCATCCAGGCAGATCAGCTCGGTGAGCTGGGGCAGGTTGGGCACGATCTTGGCCACCAGGCCAGCGAAGGCGGCCTGGAAGATCAGGCACCGGCAGTCGAAGAAGTCGAGCAGGTCGCGGTTTTCCGCCGCCTCGTTGCGCGGGTTGACTGGGCACCAGACCGCGCCTGCGCGGGATATACCGAATACGCAGCTGAAGGCGATCGGGTCGTTGGCCGACAAGATGGCCACCTTGTCGCCGGGGCCGATCTCGGACCGGTCCAGCGCCCGGGCGATCCGCCAGGACAGCCGCTGGACATCGCCATAGGTCAGCGTGCGCCCGGTCGTGGTCAGGCAGGGGGCCTCCGCGCCGAGGGAGACGCCCTTGTCGAGGAATTCGGTCAGGCGCACGCTGTCCCCCGTCTGCTAGTGCTGAACGGTGAGGTTGGGCTCCATGACCAGGCCGAAGCTGCGCAGCACGCCGAGCAGCTCGCGGTGGCCGAAGGCCTGGCAGCCGGACGCGAAGCCGACCCGCCGCGGCGCCTGCTGCAGCAGCGAGTACGCCCCGTACGCCTGCATCAGGCCGGTCTGCTTGTAGTTGGAGTTGCCGTGGATCACGCAGTGGGCGCGGCCGAGCGGGCCTGAGGCATGCACCGAGTCCATCGAGGTGTTGATCCGGGTGTTCTCCCGCGGCGGCATCTGGTTCATCACGCCGGCGGCCTGCTCGGTCAGGACCCGGAGCTTCTCGTTCTCCGGCAGCCCCTCGATCTGTTCCAGGACTCCCTTGACGATCTGCGGCACGCCCAGCATGAGCGGCCGGTTGAAGACGCCGCCGAGCACCTTGACGTTGGCCACCCGCGGGTCGCGCTTGAACCACACCGGATGCGAGGTCCCGCCCCAGGGCAGGGCCAGGCCGGTCTCATGCTGGCCGGGGATGGCCACGTCGACCAGGCCGCCGTCGGCAGGCCATTCGACGTACTGGTTCTGCTCCAGGTAGTAAGCCTTGGACAGCGCCGCGTTGACCAGGATCGTCCGGGTGGAGGCGACGGTGGGCAGGCCCTTCCAGAAGACCAGGATGTCGAGCGTGTCCACGCCGGGCTTTTCCAGGCAGAGCTGGGCCGCGATCTCGCCCGTGGTGTACATCTGCGCGACGCCCGGGGAGAGCAGCAGGCCCGCCTCCGCCATCCGCTGGCCGTACTTCTCGTCGCAGGTGATCAGCCAGTCCTGCTCCCCCGTGGTGTCCAGGTAATGGGCGCCGGCGTTGATGCAGGCTTCCACGACCTCGGGGCCGTACTGGGCGAACGGGCCGACGGTGTTAAGGACGACGCTGGCGCCGTCGAAGAGCTCGCTCAGCGGCTCGACATCATGCGAGACCTCGACGATGTCGTGCTCGATGGTGTCGATGCCGGGCACCTTGTCCAGCGCCTCGGCGATGCGGGCCTTGTCCCGCCCGGCGGCGGTGAACGGCAGGTTGTACTCGCGCAGGTACTCGCAGATCAGACGGCCGGTATAGCCGGAGGCGCCGTAGACGATGACGGGCTTGCTGCTCATTCTGGTTGTCCTCTCAGTCTCGGGTCACATGCCCATGCCGCCGTCGACGGGCAACCCGGCGCCGGTGATGAAACGTGCCCCGTCAGAGGCCAGGAAGACCACGGCGTCGGCCATGTCCTCGACCTCGGCCAGCCGGCCCTGCGGGGTGAGCCCGATCACGGCGCCGATGGCCTCGGGCACGCTCGGGAACAGGCCAAGCGTCACCACGTCCTGGGCGAGCTGGTTACCCATCTCGGTGGGGCACAGGCCCGGGTAGACGCAGTTCACCCTGACCCCGTAGCCGAGCTTGCCGGACTCCATGGCCGCCACCCGGGTCAGCCGGTCGATCCCGGACTTCGTCGCGGAGTAGACGGCGATGCCAGGAAAGGCGATGGTCGCGGCGACCGAGGCGATATTGACCACGGCACCGCCGCGGCCGGCCGGTCCGCCGGGGCGCATGGCGCGGAACGCGTGCTTGATGCCGAGCGCGGTGCCGAGCAGGTTGACGTCGAGCTGCTTGCGGATGTCGTCCGGGTCAAGGTCGATCACCAGCTGGGTGATCTCGACGCCGGCGTTGTTGACCACGATGTCCAGGCCGCCGAGCTCGGCAATGGTGCCCTCGACGCAGCGCTCCCAGCTCTGGTCGCTGGTCACGTCGAGCGGCAGGAAGGCGGCGTCACCGCCATCCTTCTTGATCGCGTCGACGGTGGCCTCGCCCAGTTCCTCGCGGATGTCGCCGATGACGACGGCCGCGCCCGCCCGGGCCAGCGCCTCGGCCATGCCGGCTCCCAGGCCGCGGGCCCCGCCGGTCACCAGGGCCTTGCGCCCAGTCAACTCGTACACACTCATCTGACATCTCCTCCTCGAGACGGCGCTAGGCCGTGTGATGGCGCGGGCCGGTGCGACGTAGGTCACACTGCCACGGCTTCTTGACAGTCGTCAAGACTTTCCTGGACAGTTGTCAAGCGCTGTCCTGGGCGGAGGCCCCCGAACGGGATAAAGTGGATACCGGCCCGCACGGCGCGGGCGTTCGTGCCAGATGGGATGGGTGCTGTGACCGACGTGGACCAGGTGGCGGTGGCGCCTCCGGCCGCGGCGCCAGCCCCGGAAACGAACCGGGAGCGGGTCTCACGGCGGCAGGTGGACAAGTTCGCCGAGCGGCGGGCCCAGCTCGCCGACGCCGCGCTGCAGACCCTGGCTGAGCTCGGCTACGCCCGGACCAGCCTGCGCGAGATCGCGCAGAACACCGCGTTCTCCCACGGGGTCCTGCACTACTACTTCACCGACAAGGAAGACCTGATCACGCACTGCGTGCGCCAGTACGAGGCCGCCTGCGTGACCCGCTACGACGAGATCGTGGCCACCGCCACCTCGGCGGCCGAGCTCAAGCGCGAGTTCAGCGCGGCCATGGCCCAGACGCTGCGCGCCGATGCACCGATGCACCGGCTCTGGTACGACCTGCGCAACCAGAGCCTGTTCGAGGAGTCCTTCCGCGCCGACGTGCTGGAGATCGACCAGCGGCGCGAGGAGATGATCTGGCGGGTCATCAGCAGGTACGCCTCGTTCGCCGGGATCACGGTCTCGCTGTCCCCGGCGGCCGCGTACGCGATCCTTGACGGCCTGTTCCAGTCGGCTCTGCTGCATCAGCTGGCCGGGAGCGAGAACGCGGCCGAGACCCTGCGGGCCGACGTCATCCGGGTCCTGGACACCCTGTAGGACGCCCGGATCCCGACATCCACGACCGGATCAGACACTGGGACACCACCCCAAGCCGGGCGGGTGGACCAGGACCGCCGAGGAGATCCCCGATTCCCCGGCAAATATCGTGCGCGCACTGCTGGCGGCCACGATTAGAGACATGACGTAGCGAGCTCGGTAAATGCCAGGATTGACGCCATGGAATTCTCCGAAGTTGTCCGGCGCCGGCGCATGGTCCGTCACTATTCCAGCCGTCCTGTGGCCCCGGCGGTTATCGAACGAGTGCTGGCCAACGCGCTGCGCGCCCCATCCGCGGGTTTCGCCCAGGGCTGGGCCTTCCTCGCGCTCACCGATGCCGCTGACCGGGCCCGCTTCTGGCCCTTCGCGCCCGACCGGGTGGAGAACACTCCCACCATGCAGGATGCGCCACTCGTGGTCGTGGCTCTGGCGCACAAAGATACGTACCTCGACGCCTACGCCGCGCCGGGCGCACCCTGGCCGGACCGATCTGAGGCACACTGGGCGGCACCGTACTGGTATATCGATACCGGGATGGCCGCACTGCTGATGCTGCTCACGGCGGTCGACGAAGATCTCGGTGCCTGCTTCTTCGGGATCATGCCCGAGAACATCGATTCGTTCCGCGCTGAGTTCGGGGTGCCTGGCGACTACGACCCGATCGGTGCCGTCACGGTGGGATACCGGGCCGGCGATCTGCCCCCGCAAGGCCCGCACATCGCTGAACGCCGCCGCGCCGCCGCAGATGTCGTGCACCGGGGGCAGTGGGGCCAGCACGGCTGACCGTGGCGAGATGAAGACACCTGGCTGACTCACAGGACCCGGTTATTGCCGCCGTCTATCACGAATTCAGATCCAGTGATGTAGGCGGCAGCGTCCGAGACGAGGAAAGCAACTAGCTGGGCCACTTCGGCTGCAGTGCCAGGGCGCCCGAGAGGCACTCCTCCGATGGTGGCCAGGAGCGAGGTCTCGGCCTCAGCCTGGCTGATTCCGGCCTGGTCCATAATCTGGCTGATTCTGGCCGCGGCTAGCGGAGTCGCGATATACCCGGGCGTGACTGTGTTCACGCGTATGCCCATGGGGCCGAACTCGCTGGCGAGGACCTTGCTGTAGCTCCTCAGGGCTGCTTTTGCGGGTCCGTAAGCTGGCGAGGATTCGTGCGGGCGCTTCCATTGCAGCGAAGAGACGTGCACGATGGCGCCTGAGCGTTGTTCAGCCATGCCCCGGGAGGACGGCCCGATCCAGCCGGACGGCTGAGAGAAGGTTGGTGTTGAGGGCTTGCATCCAGTCGTCGTCGGTGAGTGCGAGCGCCCCGCCCGGTTTGGCGAAGGACGCCCCGACGCAATGGACGACGACATCGAGACCACCGAGGACCTCAATCGCCTGGCCGGCAACGAAGTCTGCGCTTTCGGGCGAGGTGAGATCCGCCAGGACCTGCCTTGCCGGGGACTTGGCGTCCTGATGGCGGGCGGTCACGACAACGGTGCGTTCTGTGCGGCGAGCAGTTCGGCGATGGCCGCGCCCATGCCGCGTGTTCCGCCGGTGACAAGCGCCCTCTTACCATCGAGAGCCGTAGCCCCGTACTGAAGACCGGGCAGCTCGGATCTCGCTGGCCTGTCAGCATAAGAGCTTCCCGCAGAAGATCTGCCCATCGAATGATTCCCTTCTGTCCTGGTAAAGACAGCATCGGGCCTCCCCGCGCAGGATGGTCAAGGATCATAGAGCCGATCAGCCCTCTCCTTAGGGGAGAGTTAGCTGTCCGTACCCCGGGAACCACCAATCGCCCGCATGGCGGGTGCTGGTCCGCAACCGGAACTGTGCAGCGCTATGTCTTTTACGCGCCGATGCCGGCGATGTATCAAGTGAATACCTGCCAGCGGTTAATGGATATGACCGAGAGGGTTGCCGGCGCCGGGATGCGCGAGCAGGCCGGCTGACCGCTTCGCCTCCGGAAAGAAGATCACGATGCCCACAATTCCCGGCAGCCTGCGGTCCACTGCCCAATGTCCTTGCTTTAGGGACATACGGCCTGGTCAAGCACAGGTGCTCCGGTACAGCGCGTGACCCTTGAACTGGAGACCTTCGGGTGATCACACAGGGTGGTGTGGCGTAGATCACGCTAAATCGGCTTAACGCAAGGCCATTGCTCCCACTGCCCGGGGGGCAGGCCACCGGAGGCCCCGCAAATCCAGTCGACGGCGGATGAGACATTCAGGGTCCACAGCCGGGTGGTGCCGTCCTCGCTGCCGCTGGCCAGCGTCTGCCCATCCGGGCTGAACGCCACCGAGTCAACCACCGCGGTGCTGCCGGTCAAGGGCTGGCCGAACGAGTGTGGATGCCCGGGATCGGCGACATTCCACAGCCGGACTGACCCGTCGAAACTGCCGCTGGCCAGGGTGGTGCCGACGGGGCTGAACGCCACCGAATTGACCTGGGCAGCCCCGCCGTCCAGGGGCGGGCCGAGCGGGCGCGGATAGGCGGGATCCGCGATATCCCACAGCCGGACGGCCCCGCCGTCATCGCCGCTGGCCAGTGTTCGCCCGTTCGGGCTGAAGGCCACAGAAAACACGGCGGCGTTCCCAGCGGCGGCCACCCCCAGAGGCTGCGGAGAGGCTGGATCCGTGACATCCCACAGCCGGACCGTCCCGTCGAAGCTGCCGCTCGCCAGCAGATGCCTCGCGGGGCTGAAGGCCACCGAATTCACGAAGGATGGGCCGCCGTCCAGGAGCGGCCCGATCGGGCGGGGGCGCGCGGGGTCGGCGATATCCCAGAGCCGGACCGAGCCGTCAGAGTTGCCACTGGCGAGAGTCTGCCCGTCCGGGCTGAACGCCACCGCGTAGACCGCAACGCCGGCGCCGGTCAGGATCTGGCTGAGCATCCGGGGGTGCGCGGGATCGGCGACATTGCACAGCCGGACGGTCCCGCCATCATCGCCGCTCGCGAGCAGCTGCCGGTCCGGGCCGAACGCCACCGAGCTG
Organism: Streptosporangiaceae bacterium; assembly: GCA_049284535.1. Classification (GTDB taxonomy): domain Bacteria; phylum Actinomycetota; class Actinomycetes; order Streptosporangiales; family Streptosporangiaceae; genus Palsa-504. The sequence continues at coordinate 286 of JBAPYC010000757.1, read as the reverse complement.
ACCACCGCGCCGGTCATGCTGGCCGGGATCTGGCCGAGCGGCCGGGGGCCGGCCGGATCGGCCACATCCCACAGCCGGACCGCTCCGCCGTCATCGCCGCTCGCCAGCAACGGCCGGACGCGGCTGAACGCCACCGCATTGGTGTCGGCCGTGCTGCCGGCCAGGACCGTCTGCGGGAGATGCCAGACCTCGATCACGCCGTCGAGGCTGCCGCTGGCCAGCGTGCGCCCGTCCGGGCTGAATGCCACCGAGTTGACAGCGCCGGTGCCGCCGGCCAGGCGCTGGC
>JBAPYC010000756.1:0-3059 GCA_049284535.1 Streptosporangiaceae bacterium | reverse complement strand
CTCGGTGACCGCCTGTTCCAGATCCTCGCGGCCGCAAGCGGCGTCCTGGTCCTGGTCATCCTGGTCCTGATCGCGGTGTCGACCAGCCAGCAGGCCTCGTCCTGGTTCAGCACCGAGGGCTGGAAGATCTTCACCGCCGACTGGAACCCGAGCACCGGCTCCTACGGCGCGCTGACCTACATCTACGGCACGATCCTCACGGCGGCCATCGCGATCATCGTGTCCGTCCCGCTGAGCCTCGGCATCGCGCTGCTGCTGACCGAGGTGGTGCCACGCCGGTGGGGGCAGCCCATCGTCTACCTGATCGACCTGCTGGCCGTGGTCCCGTCGGTGGTCTGGGGCCTGTGGGGGATCCTGGTGCTCGCCCCGTGGCTGCAGAAGATCTACACCGACATCGCCTCGGCCGTGAAGGGGATCCCGGTGCTGGACAACCTGTTTGGCCAGCCGGTCGACGGGGCGTCGTTCTTCACGGCCGGCCTGATCCTGGCCGTCATGATCACACCGATTGTCACCTCGCTGTCGCGCGAGGTCATCGCGACCGTGCCGGCCATCGACCGGGAGGGGGCCTACGCCCTCGGCGCGACCCGGCTGGAGATGATCACCGGCGCGGTCTGGCCGCACAGCCAGGGCGGCGTCGTCGGGGCGATCATGCTCGGCCTGGGCCGGGCCATGGGCGAGACCATCGCCGCCGCGCTGGTCATCGGGTCCTCGCCGGTGATCACCTCACATCTGTTCGCGGCCGGGTACTCGATGCCCGCGGTCATCGCGAACCAGTTCGGCGAGGCGTCCGGCGAGTTCCGGGCGGCCCTGATCGGGCTCGGCGTGCTGCTGTTCGTGATCACCATCATCATCAACCTGATCGCCCGCGGGGTCGTGGACCGCTCCGCCCGGCGTAAGAGGGGGGCCTGATGGCCGTCGCCGCCGAGCAGCCCACCGTCGACCTGCGTGAGCCGGCGGGCTGGCGGCGCACCAAGAACCGGGTCGCCACCTTCTTGATGTGGCTGGCGTTCGTGGTCGTGCTGATCCCGCTCGGTTTCGTCCTGTTTACGGTCATCGACCGGGGCGCCAAGGCCATCAGCGGGACCTTCCTGTTCGGCGGCCCGATCCCGCCGAACGTGCTGCCCCTGGGCATCGGCGGCATGGGTCCAGCCGTCTACGGCACGCTCTTGATCACCGGCCTGGCCGCGGTCATGGCCGTCCCGCTCGGGATCCTGGGCGCCATCTACATCAACGAGTACGGCGGCCGGGGCCCGCTAGCCCGGGTCGTACGGTTCATGGCCGACGTGATGACCGGCGTGCCCTCGATCGTGATGGGCCTGTTCATTTTTTCCATCTGGGTGCTGCACTTCGGCTACTCGGGCCTGGCCGGGGCCTTCGCCCTGGCCTGCCTGATGCTGCCGGTGGTGATCCGCTCCAGCGAGGAGATGCTCAAGCTGGTGCCGAACGCGCTGCGAGAGGGCAGCTACGCCCTGGGCGCGACCAAATCCCGGGTCACGCTCACCGTGGTGCTGCCCGCGGCCGTCGGCGGGATCGTCAGTGGCGCTCTGCTGGCTGTGGCCCGGGCCGCGGGCGAGACGGCGCCGCTGCTGTTCACCATCCTGACCGTCACCGCTACCAACGCCAACGTGTTCAGCGGGGCCAACACCGCCCTGTCCACGCAGATCTTCGCGAACGCGACCCAGCCGTACACCGGCGCGCAGACCCGCGCCTGGGGTGCGGCGCTGACGCTGATCGTGATCGCCTTCGTCCTCCTGGTCGTCGCGCGCTTTGTCACCGGGCGATTCACCCGGTTCTCGCGCTAGGAATGCCGCCACAGAAAGCTGCGCTAGGGAAAGTTATGGAACCGTCCGAGCAGAACATCACCGCTCCCTCCACCACTCCCTCCACCAAGCTGCCCAAGCCGGCGGCCCTGGACGGCGTTCGGGATGTCCCCGAGACGACGGCCACGGCCGTCTTCGACTGCCAGGGAGTGTCGATCTACTACAGTTCCTTCCGCGCCGTCACCGACGTGTCGCTGAACATCTACGAGCACGAGATCACCGCGTTCATCGGCCCATCCGGCTGTGGCAAGACCACCGTGCTGCGCACGCTTAACCGGATGAACGACCTGGTGCCGGGGGCGCGGGTCGAAGGTGACGTGCACTACCGCGGGGAGTCCCTGTACGCCTCCGGCGTCTCACCCATCGCCGTCCGCCGCCGGATCGGCATGGTCTTCCAGAAGCCGAACCCGTTTCCTAAGTCAATCTATGACAACGTGGCCTACGGCCCGCGTATCAACGGCACCCGCAACAAGGGCAAGCTGGACGAGATCGTCGAGCGCTCACTGCGCCAGGCCGCGCTGTGGGATGAGGTCAAGGACCGGCTGAACAAGTCGGGCCTGGGCCTGTCCGGCGGGCAGGCGCAGCGGTTGTGCATCGCCCGGACGCTGGCCGTCGAGCCGGATGTGGTGCTCATGGACGAGCCGTGCTCGGCGCTGGACCCGATCGCCACCGGCCGGATCGAGGACCTGATGCAGGAGATCAAGTCGCGGTACACCATCGTCATCGTCACGCACAACATGCAGCAGGCCACCCGGGTCAGCGACCGGACCGCTTTCTACTCTGTGCTGCGCGATGAGAAGAGCGACACCCGGACCGGGGTGCTGGTGGAGTACGGCCGGACCGCGCAGATCTTCGAGAACCCGCGGGATAACCGCACCCAGGCCTACGTGACCGGCCGGGTGGGCTGACCGCCCGCCTGGGCTGACCGGCCAGGCGGCTGTCCTTTTGCCCAGGCTGGCCGCAGGACGGGCGGCCAAGTTCACTTACCCGCCATGAAGTAGTCGTCTGTGCGTTCCTTTTCAGTTTGATTTCCGTTTACCTCAGGTGAATTCAATGGGCATGGGGCGGGCAGGGTCGCCTGCCGCGCTCTGCCGAAGACGAGTGAGGGCGATTGCCGTTGGATGCGGACCCGCCGGGCCCGGTTCCCCAGCAGCCGGCCGCCCCGCGCCGGGAGACGGCCAGGTCCGGTGACGCCGTGGCAGGCGATGAGCCGCGGGTCAAGGCCACCGGGGTGCTGGC
>JBAPYC010000755.1:0-4508 GCA_049284535.1 Streptosporangiaceae bacterium | reverse complement strand
CCCTTGAGCGGCTGGATCCGCCCCGCGAACACCAGCACCACCGCGTCGTCCGGCAGCCCCAGCCGCGCCCGCGCCCCGGCCTGGCCGCCGGACCCCGGCTGGAACACGGAAAGATCCACCCCCGGGCTGACCGTCTTGACCCGCCTCGGCGACGCGCCGTACAGCGAGATCAGCTGCCGGGCCTCGTCCTGCGTGTTGGCTACCAGGGCGTCGGCGGCCGCCACGACCTCGCCCTCGCCCTGGATCCGGGCCTCGGGCTCAGCGCAGTCCCCAGCGGCCAGCGAGAGATTCTTGACCTTGCCCAGGGTGTGCATGGAGTGCACGAGCGGCACCCCCCAGCGTCCGGCGGCGGCGGCGCCGACCTGGCCGGACAGCCAGTAGTGCGAGTGCACCAGGTCGTACCGGCCGCGCGGGTAGCCGGCTTCGGCCCGCAGCACGCCGAACGTGAACGGGCAGATCTGCCCGGCCAGGTCGTTCTTGTTCAGCTCCTCGAACGGGCCGGCCACCAGGTTGCGCACCAGCACGCCGGGCCGCAGCTCCACCGTCGGCGGCGTCTCGCGGCTCACCGCGCGGGTGAAGATCTCCACCTCGACGCCGCGCTCGGCGAGCTGCCTGGCCACCTCGACCACGTACACGTTCAGACCGCCCGCGTCACCGGTGCCGGGCTGGTCCAGCGGCGAGGTGTGCAGGCTGATCGTGGCGACACGCCGGGGGAGCTGCGCTGGCCCGTACTGGCCGGGCACGTACTGGTCGGGCACGTAATAGCCAACCTTGGCCGGCCGCACCCTGTTCCCTCCAATAGGCTTTCCCGCATGAGGACGCTGGTGCTGCTTCGTCACGGCGAGAGCGAATGGAACTCCAAGGGCCTGTTCACCGGGTGGGTGGATGTGGGGCTGTCCGAGACCGGCGCGCAGGAGGCCGCGAACGGCGGCAAGCTGCTGACGCAGTCCGGGCTCGTGCCCAGCGTGGTGCACACCTCGGTGCTGACCCGGGCCATCCAGACGGCAAACCTGGCCCTGGAGGAGGCGGCCCTGCTCTGGCTGCCGGTCAAGCGGTCCTGGCGGCTGAACGAGCGGCATTACGGCGCGCTGCAGGGCAAGGACAAGGCCCGGACCCGGGCCGAGTTCGGGGACGAGCAGTTCATGCTCTGGCGCCGGTCCTATGACGTGCCGCCGCCGCCGATCGCCGACGACGACGAGTTCTCCCAGTCGGCCGACCCGCGCTACGCGGCCCTGCCGCCGGAGGCCCGGCCGCGCACCGAGTGCCTCAAGGACGTGGTGACCCGGCTGCTGCCGTACTGGTACGACCAGATCGTGCCCGACCTGGGAGCAGACGGGACGGTCCTGATCGTGGCGCACGGCAACTCGCTGCGGGCCCTGGTCAAGCACCTGGACCAGATCAGCGACGCCGACATCGCGGCGCTGAACATCCCCACCGGCATCCCGCTGGTCTACGAGCTCGACGGCGCCTTCAAACCGGTGACCAAAGGCGGCCGGTACCTGGACCCCGAGGCCGCCGCCGAGGCGGCCGAGGCGGTCAAGAACCAGGGCCGCTAGCCGTCGGCCGGAGTCGCCGGCCACAGTGGCCGCCCGGCAAACGGGACATTGACGGATCTTTACCGTCATCTGAACAAGCGTCGAATATCGCCCGCCGGTTGGCAACTCTCTATTCCCCTTCGCCCGCGACCGCATACCATGAGATATGTGAGTCTTCACTGGTCAGCGCCATGGCCTGCAGGGATAACGGAGTTCGGGTGGCGATAAGAGCACCAAAGAACGGCACCGCCGCGACCACCCGGACGGCCCGCGCCCCCCGGGCGCGAAGGACTCAGCAGCCCACCCGGCTGCCTCCGGGTATCGCCTCCGTGCTGTCCGTGCTCTCCTCCTCGGCCGTCGTCGTCGACAGCAACGACCGGGTATTGAGGGCCAGCTCGGCCGCCCGCGCGTTCGGCCTGGTCAAGGGTGACCGGCTGATGGTCAGCGAGCTGGCCGCCCTGGCCCGCCAGGTACGCCGTGACGGCCAGATCCGCGAGGGCGAGTTCGAGGTGCCGGTGCCCCGGTTCGGCGGCCGCTCGACCAGCTTCGCGGTCCGGGTGGCGCCGCTCGGCGGCGCGGTCGGCGGCGGCGGGCTGGTCCTGGTGCTGGCCGAGGACCAGACCGAGAGCCGCCGGGTGGACGAGGTCAAGCGGGACTTCGTGGCCAACACCAGCCATGAGCTCAAGACCCCGGTCGGCGCGCTGGCCCTGCTGGCCGAGACGATCGAGGACGCGGCCGACGACCCCGAGGCGGTGCGCCGGTTCGCCGCCAAGATGCGCCAGGAGGCGCAGCGGCTCACCAACCTGGTCCAGGACCTGATCACGCTGTCCCGGATCCAGGCGGTCGAGCCGGTGCCGGACCCGCGGCCCGTCGCGCTGGACATGGCGGTGGCCGAGGCGGTGGACCGCTGCCGGATGAAGGCCAACGCCCGCGGCATCACGCTGGCCACCATCGGGACCCGCGGCCTGTCTGTGATGGGCGACGAGGACCTGCTCGTCACCGCCCTGCGGAACCTCCTGGAGAACGCCGTCGCGTACTCCCCGGAGCGGACCCGGGTGGTCATCACCGTCAAGAAGACCGCGGACGGCAACGCCGAGCTGAGCGTGGCCGACCAGGGCATCGGCATCCCCGAGCGCGACCTGGAGCGGATCTTCGAGCGCTTCTACCGGGTCGACCCGGCACGCTCGCGTGCCACCGGCGGCACCGGCCTCGGGCTGGCCATCGTCAAGCACGTGATGGCGGCCCACAACGGCAGGGTCACCGTGGGCAGCGTCGAGGGCGCCGGGTCCACCTTCACCCTGTTCATACCGCTGCGGGGCGAGCAAGCCAGCGCTCACGCCGGCTCTGGCGCCGCGTAGTGCGGTGGAACCGAAGCAATTGCGAAGCGCCCGGGAGGGACTGACGTGACACGCGTGCTGGTAGTCGAGGACGAGGACTCGTTCAGCGACGCCATCTCATACCTGCTGCGCAAGGAGGGGTTCGAGGTCGCGGTCTGCTCGACCGGCCCGGACGCGCTGGACACCTTCGACCGCACCGGCGCCGACCTGGTCCTGCTCGACCTGATGCTGCCTGGCCTGCCGGGCAGCGAGGTATGCCGGTCGCTGCGGGAGAAGTCGAACGTGCCGGTCATCATGCTGACCGCCAAGGACAGCGAGATCGACAAGGTGGTCGGGCTGGAGCTCGGCGCCGACGACTACGTGACCAAGCCGTTCTCCTCGCGCGAGCTGGTGGCCCGGATGCGCGCCGTGCTCCGCCGCCGCGGCGAGCCCGAGGACGTGGCCGAGTCGGCCCTGGAGTCCGGCCCGGTGCGGATGGACGTGGACCGGCACGTGGTCACCGTCCGGGGCGGCGTGGTGCAGCTGCCGCTGAAGGAGTTCGAGCTGCTCCAGGTGCTGCTGCGCAACGCCGACCGGGTGCTGACCCGGATGCAGCTCATCGACCGGGTCTGGGGCGCCGACTACGTCGGCGACACCAAGACCCTGGACGTGCACATCAAGCGGCTCCGGGCCAAGGTCGAGCAGGACCCGGGCCGGCCACAGCACATCGTCACCGTCCGCGGCCTGGGCTACAAGTTCGAGTCCGCCGCCTAACCCCATAAAGCCGAACGGCCTGGCGCGTGCCCTCCCGCAGCACGAACCCAGCTCAGCCACGGATCCAGCTCAGCCACGGATCCAGCTCAGCCACGGACCTGCGCGGCTGGGAACGGCGCCGCTAGGGGACAGGACGCTACGGAGTGCTGGCCGTCCCGGTCGCCGACGGGCCGGCGCCGACCGAGGCGGACGCGGTCGGCGAGGCCGCTGGGGAGACCTGCCCGGTGGGCGACGGCTTGACTGTGGCCTTAGGCGTGGGAATGGCCGGCGGGGCGTAGGTGGCGTAGTAATAGGCGCGCGGCTCGACTGGCACCTGCACCGTCACCGAGCCGGCCTCAGCGAAGGTGAACGTCATCGTGATGGCCTCGCCGCCGGCCAGCGAGCTGGTCAGCCCGGACAGCACGACCTTCGGCACCGGGCCGGACAGGTCCACCAGCTGCTCCGCCGGCAGGTTAACCGAGGTGCCGGTCACCTGCACCGAATTGGCGGCGCCGGGCGCGCTGATCGACTCGAGCCGGTCGCCGTTCTCCGCCGTCAGGGCCATGAAGACCCCGGCCCGCCCGCCCTTCGGCAGCGAAGCGCCAGGCACGGGGCCCAGCACGAACGCGTTGTCGATCGTGACCCCGTTGTGCGTGATGGTCGTCCCGTTGGTCGCCGGGTGGAATTCCAGCGTGGGTGCGTTGTTGCCGGCCTCACATCCGGCGAGTGCGGGCAGCAGCAAGGCCACCGCTGCGAGAAGCAGGCGGCGATTCCAGCGCGTCACCTAACGGCCCTCCTCGTTTACTCCCGTCCGGACGGAGAAAATCGTAGCGGTCCCGCCCCCGCCCCGCGCACTCCCCCCGCCACCGCCGCCAACTCGTTGTCCCGCCACCCGCACCCCACC
>JBAPYC010000754.1:0-1927 GCA_049284535.1 Streptosporangiaceae bacterium | reverse complement strand
CCCTGGACCCCGACCTCGGCCCCGCCGACCGGATCCGCTACCGCACCGGCACCCCCCAGGCGGCCATCCCGGACGACCCGCCCGGGCTGCTCGCCGCCCGGGCCCGGGCGATCCCCCAGCTGCTTTGGCCGGAGTGGGCGATCCGGCTGATGCCCGCCCGAGGGTTCGCGGCCGGCCCGTTCCGCAGCACCATCGCCGCGTGCCTGCTGCTGCCCGGCCAGGCCGGCCGCGCCACCCGCACCGCCATCACCGCGCTCCACGGCTACCGCAGCGCCCTGGCCACCGGCACGGTGCTGCGGGCCCTGGCCGACGGCGGCCACGACACCGTGCTCACCGCGATCAGCTGCCTGGCCGGCTACCTCGACAGCTGCGGCAGCCCCATCGACTACCAGCGCCGCCGCGACCTCATCCCCGCCGGAACCATCACCACGAGCCAGTGGCGCGACCTGTGCTACGACGTCGCCGCGCACCCCGGCGAGGCACGCCGGCACCGCGACGCCCAGCGGTACCTGTTCCAGCTGCTCACCGGCGCCGACCTGCACGACCCCCGGCACGCCCTCGCATTCACCACCGGCAACGACTACAGCCACTACCAGGCCTTCGCCGGCACCCTCACCACCGGGCTGCGGGACGCGCTGCACGGCCACGCCACCGCTCTCCTGCACGACCTCGGCATCGGCGAGCCGCTGACCTGGGCCCCGCCGCCCGGCTGCTGCGCCCGCCTGACCCTGCCCGGACCCGAGCCGGACGACATCGACCTGGACGCCGCCAGCCACCTCATCATCACCGGCAGGCTCCCCGTCACCGACGCAGCCGCGCGGCTGGGCACCACCACGGGCCACGTCCGGCACGCGCTCGAACACATCCCCCGGCCCGCCCGCCAGTGGGGCCGGTCCGCCGCGCCCCCGACATGGCAGCGGCAGCAGCACGCCCGCGCCATCTTGACCCGCGAATTCTTCGAACGCGAGTACATCGCCGCGGGCAAGAACCTCCGCCAGCTCGAAGCCGGCACCGGCATCCCCCGCAGGTTCCTCACCCAGGTCGCCCGCGAGCACGGCATCACCATGACCGGCATCCGCGGCCCCGCCCCGGCCGGCCCGTGCCCGCTGCCGGGGCCGGATCTCACCGGGCAGGCCTCCGGCAGCGGCAGCCCCGCCGGCCCCGGCGACCAGGTTCCCGGCGACATCCGCCGTGCGGCCGGAGACAGCCCGGCAGGCTGGCACCGGCTGCGCCGGTTCCAGATCGCCATGGCCTCTCCCACCATCGCCGCCGCGGCCGCCGGCCTGCGCATCTGCCCCTCCGCGCTGAGCCACCAGCTCCGCCGGCTCGAAGGCGACATCGGCGGCAAGCTCTACCAGCCCGCCACCTCCCGCCGGCCATGGCGGCCGACCCGCCGCGGCGTCGCGCTGCTGACCGCCCTGGCCCGTCCCGGCATCCAGGCCCTCGCCACCGCGCACGCCCCGGACGTATCCGGCCCCGCCCGCAGCCGCAGCCATGACCGCCTGCCGATCACCCTGGGACCCGACGCCGCGACCGCCCGGCAAGCCGCCAGCCTGTTCCGCGAGCTGGCCAACCCCACCCGGCTGGCCATCCTGCTCACCCTGCAAACCAGCGAACAGCGCATCACCGACCTGGCCGCCCGGCTCGGCGGCTCCCAGGCCAACATCTCCGCCCACCTGATCAGGCTCAGGAAAGCCGGCCTGATCACCAGCCGGACCCAAGGCCGCGCCGTCTACTACCGCCTCACCCAGTCCGAGCTCGGCGACCTGCTGCAGGCCGCCGGGCAGCTCCTCACTCCCACCGGGCAGGAGGCCGCCGAAGAAAATGACACAACGGTGAGAAAAACCCAGCCGACAAATCGATGAGAACCTCAGCAGAACCGCAGCTCAACGCAACCTCGGGCGACATCGAACTTGAGAACCTACAA
>JBAPYC010000753.1:0-4290 GCA_049284535.1 Streptosporangiaceae bacterium | reverse complement strand
GGCCAGCGCTGCGCCATGATCGCGGCGGCTGCGGCCATCGGCATGCTGGCGGCGGGCTGCGGCGGCAGCAGCCACTCGGGTGCGGGCTCCTCCAGCCAGGCCGCCGCGCAGGCCTCTGCGCAGGCTCAGGCCAAGGCGTCGGAGGCGGCGCAAGCCCGCGCGGCCATGCTGGCGGCCGAGATCAAGATCAGCCCCGCCAGCGGCAGCCACGACATCAGCCCATCGGATGGCATCACGGTCAGCGTGCCCAAGGGCAAGGTCACCCGGGTCACCGTGCACACCGCAGGAGACGCGGTGGCGGGCTCCGTCAGCGACGGCGGCACGACCTGGCACAGCGACCGGAACCTGGACGTGTCCCAGACCTACACGGTGACCGCCACCGGCGTCGACGCCAAGGGCAACAAGCTGAGCTCGACCAGCACCTTCAAAACGCTGACCCCATCCCAGACGTTCTCCGCCGAGATCTACGAAGGCTACGACCAGACCTACGGGGTCGGCATGCCGATCATGCTGACGTTCAGCCAGCCGATCACCGACAAGGCCGCGGTGGAGCGGTCGCTGCACCTGACCACGTCCAAGCCGGTGGTCGGCGCCTGGTACTGGGACGGCGACGAGCACCTGGACTTCCGGCCGCGAGAGTACTGGCCCGCCTACACCACGGTCACCTTCACCGGCGACCTGAACGGGGTGGAGGGCGCCAGCGGCGTATACGCCGACCATAACCTTTCCCAGACGTTCAGCATCGGCCGCTCGCTGATCGCCGTGGCCAGCACGACCACGCACAAGACGCAGATCTATCTGAACGGCCGGCTCGAGTACAACTGGCCGATCAGCACCGGCCGCGCGAGCCTGCCCACACCGGACGGCACCTACGTCAGCGTGGAGAAGAATAACCCGGTGCGGATGATCGGCGGCGGCGCCCCGGGCAGCGCCGGTTACTACAACGAGCTGGTCTACTACGCGGTCCGGTTCACCTTCAGCGGGGACTACTACCACTCGGCCCCGTGGTCGGTGGTGGACCAGGGCACGACCAATGTCAGCCACGGCTGCGTGAACCTGCCGCCCAGCGACGCCGTGACGTACTACAACATGTCCATCCCGGGCGACCCGATCACCGTGACCAACAGCACGGCCGCGGGCAAGTGGGATGACGGCTGGACCGAATGGTTCCTGACCTGGCAGCAGTATCTCAAGGGCAGCGCGCTGGGCGAGGCCGTCGAGGCCGGTCCGGGCGGGAGCACGTTCGTATCGCCGTCCTCGCTCCCGGCCGCGACCGGCTCGGCGCCGCTGGAGACCTCCGCATACGGCAACTACGACGCCGGCACGGCCAATATCTCTGCCTGAGAAAGTTGCGCACATTCTGCCTTGCTGAAGGTCCCGGGCGGGACCGGTATGGCGGCGGCCCTTTGTGGGAAATGGCTACAGATGTGCATCGTTTTTATTTGATGGCGACGGGCCGGCGCGGCGGCAGGCTCGCAGGCTTGCGGGCAGCAGGTGACTCAGTAGACTTCGTCTGTGCTGGCCAGCTTGGTGGCCTGTACTCAGCCGACTACAGATCGCCACTCGCAGGCGATGGGATCGCTAGGCGGCAACCAATTCCGGGGTCCGTGCGTCTGTCAGTAGGAGTAGTTACTGACCAGCTTGCGTTGCATGTTCGTTTGTCCAATTGTGAAATCACGTTGAGGTGATGAGACTGTGTCACGACCCGGATGGTTCCGCAGACGGCAGGGGTTGCCCGAGTCCGGCGGGACCTCCGCAGCCGAAACGCCTATTGCCGCTAAATCATTGAAGAAGCGCGGGGCGGCGCTCACCGCCAGCAGCGCCGCGCTCGTGCTGGCCGCCGGGATCATCGTCGTCGCTTTCGCGTCGCCCCGCAGCCACGCCGCCCTGGTCTCGTCCGAGTCGCCGGCGCATGACTCAGTTGCGGGCCGCACGGCCCAGGCCGCGGCCAGCCTGCAGGTGGTCTCGGTCACCCCGGCCGCGGATTCGCGGGGGGTCAACGGCACCAGCCAGATCAAGGTGCAGTTCTCCGCGCCGCTGGCGGCCGGCTCCCCGATGCCGACGCTGTCGCCAGACATCGCGGGCAGCTGGTCGGTCGCGGGTGACACCGCGGTCTTCACCCCGGCCGTCGGCTTCTCGCAGGACACCAAGGTGACCGTTAACATCCCCGGCGGGCTGGCCGGTGTCGAGTCGGCCGCCGGGCAGAAGGCGGGCAACGGCGGGACGCTGAGCTCGGATTCGAGCCCGAGCTTTACGACCGGGTCGTTCAGCACACTGCGGCTGCAGCAGCTGCTGAGCCAGCTCGGGTACCTGCCGCTGACCTGGAAGTCCACCTCGGGCACGGATGTCAGCGCGACCGACGCCAAGGCCCAGCTGTCCGCCGCCTACGCCGCGCCGTCCGGTTCGTTCAGCTGGGAGAGCGGTTACCCGTGGCAGCTGACCAGCCAGTGGAGCACCGGCAAGTCCAACGTCCTGGACACGGGCGCCATCCGGGCCTTCGAGTCGGTGAGCGGGCTGACCATGGACGGCTATGCCGGCTCGACCGTGTGGTCGCACCTGCTCACCGCGGTGTCCAAGGACAGCACCAACCCCAACGGCTATACCTACGCGCTGGCCAGCCAGGTCCTCCCGGAAAACCTGCGGATCTGGCACGACGGCAAGCTGGTGCTCGAGACCGCGGCCAACACCGGCATCTCGGACGCCCCCACGGTGGACGGCACCTACCCGGTCTACCTGAAGTACGTGTTCAGCTACATGAAGGGCAAGAACCCGGACGGCAGCTCGTATGACGACCCGGTCTGGTACGCCTCGTACTTCAACGGCGGTGACGCCGTGCACGAGTTCGACCGGTACAGCTACGGGTTCAACCAGAGCCTGGGCTGCGTCGAGATTCCGATGGACGAGGCCAAGAAGGCCTATCCGTACCTCACCTACGGCAGCCTGGTCACGGTGACCGGCCCGGTCGGGGCGTGATCCCCGGCGTTATCAGGGTTTAGGCATGACTGAGGGGCGGTCCCGTGGCGGGGCCGCCCCTCAGGGGTTTCGCTGCTGGTTGCGTTGCGCGCTACAGCGGGTGGACTTCCTCCGCCTGCGGGCCCTTGGGGCCGCGGCCAGCGGTGTACTCCACGCGCTGGTTCTCCTGCAGGGTGCGGAAACCGTCGATCTTTATGGTGGAGTGGTGGACGAAAACGTCGGCCGAGCCGTCGTCCGGGGCAATGAAGCCATAACCCTTGTCCGAGTTGAACCACTTCACGGTGCCCTCAGGCATGTACTTCTCCTACTGAGACGATTTCGGGAACCACGGGCGTGGCTTCCCGGGTTGCCAGCTGCCGCGGACACGCGCGGCAGAACTTCGCAGGCGCTGTGACACGTACACGAACTTCGCGCAACCGCGTCCATTTAACCACTCACAGCGACGGGTACGGCACTAACCGACAGAAATGGCCGGCGTTCTCAGGTGGGGTCTGGCAGCGCGGAGGTGGTCGGCAGCGCGGGGCTAGGCCGACACGGCCTGGGGGGCCGGGGCGCGCAGCCTGTCCATGCAGGCGGCGAAGGCCGAGCCGGGGGTGATGGCGGCGATGCGCTCGGCTTCGCGGACCGTGTCCACGTCGGCCAGCTGGGGAAGCATCCGGATCCGCAGACCCGCCTGTTCCAGCCGGGCCAGCTGGTGCGCCCCGGTGTCGTGCCGGGACATCGGCACGCCCAGGATCAGGTCCGGATCGACCTCTCGCAGGCCGAGCAGCCAGAAGCCGCCGTCCTCGGCCAGGCCGAAGGTGGCATCCGCGCTGCGGTCAACCAGCGGCTCGGCCGCCGCGGCCAGCAGGCCCGGCGTGACCTGGGGGGTGTCCATGCCGATCAGCACCACCGGCACGGGCAAGGTCACCCGGGCGTCGGTCAGGGCCCAGGAAATGCGCTGGTCGAGGCCGCGGCCGCGCTGGCTGATCACGTCGAAGCCGGGCGGCAGCCAGGGACCAGGCCGGCCCTCCAGGGCCAGTACCCGGCGGACCACGCTCGCGCCGGCCACTGCGGCCAGGGTATCGGTCAGGGACGCCTCGGCGAGGGCGGCCGCCTGGGCCGGGGTGAAGGGCGGGGTGAGACGGGTCTTGACCCGGCCGGGCACCGGCTGCTTGGCGATCACCACGATCTGCACGGCCAGCACCCCGGCCAGGCGCGGGCGGGTCCTGGATGAGGTGCCAGTCACGTCGTCGGCCCGCCGGTGGCGGCCCGTGTAGAAGTCGGCGGTGGTCATGACGAGGCCTGCGAGGACGAGACGGGTGCCGGGCTTTGGGG
>JBAPYC010000752.1:0-5129 GCA_049284535.1 Streptosporangiaceae bacterium | reverse complement strand
GGCGGGGGGTGCGAGCGGGCGGCGGCGCAGCACGATGCCGCTGATCGAGGTGGCCCGGGCGGAGACCGAAGACGAGGCGATGGCGGGCCTGGAACGCTGGAAGGAGCGGCACGCGGCGGTGTGGCCGCTGCTGGAGGCCGCCGACGTCCTGGTGGACAAGATGCGGGGGCGCAGTTCGCTCTGGTACCGGATCCGGCTCAACCTGCGGCACGTTCCGGAGGACCAGCGCCCGGCCCAGGAGGCGCTGGAAGTTGACTACGATCCCTGGGCGGGCCTGCAGCCCTGAGCGTTCCTGGCAGCCCTGAGCGTTCCTGGCAGCCCGGGCCTCACTGACAGCCCGGGCCTCACTGAACGCCATGAATGTGGGGTCTCAGCGCGTTCGCACGTGCTGACTGTCACATTCATTGCTACGCATGAATGACTCCGGCCCCGGACTGCGTTGCATCGTGGAATTTGTGCGCCTCATGATGCAAATGTTGCTGCCGCTGGCTCGTCCGCGGGCGCCACGAGCCGGGCAGGCTTGGCGTGATCACGGTCGTTCCGTCAGCTGGGGTAGTCAGGCGACCTCAACTGACACACGATCTGGTCGACTGCCGTTTGCCGGCAGTTTGCGGTGTCCGCACACCTGAAACTGCCGGCAAATCGGCAGGTCTGGTACGCGAGTAGCGGAACTTGCTAGGGGTTTCGCGCTGATTGGGCAGGTGGCGCGCTACCGGATGGTAACCGGCGGTCGGGACGTGCCGAACGTGTCAGCGATCCGCCGGTTGCGGGGCGGGTGCGGTTGGTGCGGGCGCGGTTGCGGTGGCCATGACGCGGCGCTGCAGGTCGAAGGCCTTCAGAGCGCGCACCCCCTCGTCGTGGAACGAGCGCAGCGCCGGGTCATCGCCTGGGTCGAGGGCCGCGGCCTCCTCCCACATGGCGCGCTCGCTTGCTCGCCAGCGTGGCCGGTCACGCACCACGACCTGGGCAAATCCGGCTCCAGTCAAGCCGGCCGCGAGGTCGACTCGCCGCCGCCGGGCGGGCACACTCTCGTCGCCGGAGTCCACCGGCTCCCAGCAGGTCAGGACGACGCGGCCGCCGGGCGCCAGGATCCGGCGGATCTCCTGGTAGGCGGCGGCAGGTTCCGGGGCGAACTGGATCGCGTCCACGCACAGCACCGCGTCCGCCGATCCGGCGTCCAGGCCGCTCCCGGTCAGGTCTCCGATTCCGAAGCTGGCCGCGGCACCGAGCCGCCTGGCGTTCTCTTCTGCCTGGCGAATCGCTTCGATGGAGAAGTCGATTCCTACCAGCCGGGCCCCGGCGCGGGCGGCGATCTCCAGCCCGTACCCGCCGCGGCCGCAGGCAAGGTCCACCAGCGTGCCGCCGGGAGGCAGCCGCAGCGCCGCCTCGGCCTCGGCGATCCCGTCCCAGGTGAGCAGGCTGGTCGACAATAGCCGGGGTGGAAGCCCCAGGTGACGCTGCTGGATCGGGTCCAGGGCATCGGACCTGGCGATGCCGGCGTACCAGCCGTCGAAGTACTCCGCGGAACCAGGTTCGCCGCTCATCCGCCCATCATGCGCGGGTGGGGTCAGCCGACGTCGACCCAGCCGAGGGTGCGCTCGACGGCCTTGCGCCAGCCGGCGTAGCCGTCGGCGCGGCGTTCGGGGGTCCAGGTGGGCAGCCAGCGCCTGGATTCGTGCCAGTTGGCGCGCAGCTCGCCGGTGTCCCGCCAGAAGCCGACGGCCAGGCCGGCCGCGTAGGCGGCGCCCAGGGCGGTGGTCTCGGCCACCACCGGGCGGCTCACCGGGACCCCGAGGATGTCCGCCTGGAGCTGCATGGCCAGGCTGTTAGCGGTCACCCCGCCGTCGACCTTGAGCACCTCGAGCCGGACGCCCGAGTCGGCCTCCATGGCCTCGGCCACGTCCCGGCTCTGGTAGGCGATGGATTCCAGGGTGGCGCGGGCCAGGTGCGCGCTGGTGTGGAAGCGGGATAGCCCGACGATCGCGCCGCGCGCGTCGGCGCGCCAGTAGGGCGCGAACAGCCCGGAGAAGGCCGGCACGAAGTACGCGCCGCCGGTGTCGTCGACCTGGGCGGCGAGCGTCTCGCTCTGGGCGGCGCCGCTGATGATGCCGAGCTGGTCGCGCAGCCACTGCACGGCCGAGCCGGTCACCGCGATCGACCCCTCCAGGGCGAAGCTGGCCGGCTCGGCGCCGAACTTGAAGCACACCGTGGTGAGCAGGCCGTGCGCAGAGCGGACGATGTCGGTCCCGGTGTTCAGCAGCAGGAAGTTACCGGTGCCGTAGGTGTTCTTGGCCTCGCCGGGAGCAAAGCACACCTGGCCGACCATGGCCGCCTGCTGATCACCGAGGGCCCCGGCAATCGGCAGCTCGGCGGCGAAGGGGCCCTGCGGCGAGGTCAGCCCGTACGCATCGGGGTCCGCGGACGGCACGATCCGCGGCAGCATCGCGGGCGGAATCCCGAAGAACCCGGCCAGCTCCTCGTCCCAGTCCAGGGTCTGCAGGTCCATCAGCATGGTCCGGCTGGCGTTGGTCACGTCGGTAAGGTGCACGCCGCCGGAGGTGCCGCCGGTCAGGTTCCACAGCAGCCAGCTGTCGACCGTGCCGAAGATCGCCTCGCCGCGCTCGGCGTCATCCCGCAGCCCGTCGATGTTCTCCAGCATCCACTGCAGCTTGCCGGCCGAGAAATAGGTAGCGGGCGGCAGGCCGGCCTTGTGCCGGATCACGTCGCCCCGGCCGTCGCGGTCCAGGGCGGACGCGATCCGGTCGGTCCTGGTGTCCTGCCACACGATCGCGTTGCCGTACGGCCGCCCGGTGCGCCGGTTCCACACCACCGCGGTTTCCCGCTGGTTGGTCAGGCCGAGCGCGGCCAGGTCGGCGGCGCGCAGGTTCGCGGTGTTCAGCGTGGTCCTGATGACCGCGGTGGTGCGTTCCCAGATCTCGATCGGGTTGTGCTCCACCCAGCCGGGACGGGGCATGACCTGGGTGTGCTCGAGCTGATGCCGTGCCACCTCGGAGCCGGAATGATCAAAGATCATGAACCTGGTGCTGGTGGTGCCCTGGTCGATCGCGCCGACGAAATCCGCCATCGTTTCTCCTTCGTATCGTCACGACCAGGTAAGCACCCGTTCACCGCCATGTCGCAGGCTCCGGGTATGGTTGACGATGTACATACTGTAGGGCTGCGAGGAGACCGGCATATGGGGGATGGCAATGGCGAGTAACGGCGTCCTGGACGCCCGTGAGCGCGGCGCGACGCTGAGCCGGCTGGCGGCGGAACGGTTCGATGTGCTCGTCATCGGCGGCGGCATCACCGGCGCCGGCGCCGCCCTGGACGCCGCCTCGCGGGGCCTGCGGGTGGCCCTGGTCGAGGCGCAGGACCTGGCCTCGGGCACCTCGAGCCGGTCGAGCAAGCTGGTGCACGGGGGCCTGAGGTACCTGGAGCAGTTCGACTTCAAGCTGGTCTATGAGGCGCTGCGGGAGCGCGACCTGCTCGTCTCCAAGCTGGCTCCGCATCTGGTCAAGCCGGTGTCCTTCATGTACCCGCTGTATAAGAAGGTGGTCGAGCGGCCGTATGTCGGGGCCGGCCTGGTGCTGTACGACTCGATGGAGGGCACCCGGCGGCCGGTGCCGCGGCACCGGCATCTGTCCGCCCGCAGCGCGCTCAAGCGCGCTCCCGGCCTGTCCCCGGACCGGCTGGCCGGGGCCATGCTCTATTACGACGCGCAGGTCGACGACGCCCGGCACACGCTGACCGTGGCCCGGACCGCGGCCGCGCACCGGGCCCTGATCGCGACCCGGGCCAGCGCGACCGGGCTGCTGTGGAACCCGGACCGGACCCGGGTAACCGGCGCCACGGTCGTGGACGACGTCACCGGCCGGGAGATCTCCGTCCAGGCCGACGCCGTGGTGGTCTGCGCGGGGGTGTGGACCGACCTGGTGTACGAGCTGGCCGGGGTGCAGGCGGGCTACAAGGTCCGGATGTCCAAGGGCGTGCACATCGTGGTGCCCCGGGCGGCGGTCGACGCCAGCACCGGGATGATCGTGCGGACCGAGAAGAGCGTGCTGTTCTTCATCCCGTGGGGCGAGCACTGGATCGTCGGCACCACCGACACCGACTGGTCCGGGGACCGGGCCGAGCCCGCCCCGACCGAGGAGGACATCGCCTACATCCTGGCCGCGGCCAACCGGGTGCTGGCCAAGCCGCTGACCCGGGACGACGTGACCGGGGTGTACGCCGGCCTGCGCCCGCTGGTGGAGCCGGCCACGGGGAACGGGACCAAGCCCACCACCAAGCTGTCCCGCGAGCACGTGGTCGACGTACCCGTGCCGGGCCTGGTCAGCATCGCCGGCGGCAAATTCACCACCTACCGGCTGATGGCCCGCGACGTGATCGACGCGGCCGTGGCCGACCTCGATCGCGAGGTGCCCGGCTCGGTCACCGACCAGGTGCCACTGCTCGGCGCGGATGGCCTGGCCGCGGTGCAGCCCGCGATCGGCCGCCTGGCCGAGGACTACGCGGTTCCCCCCGCGACCGTCGAGCACCTGCTCAACCGCTACGGGTCGCTGGCGGAGGAGGTGCTCGAGCTGACGCGCGAGGAACGCGGCCTGGCCGTGCTGCTCGCCAACGGGCACCCGTACCTGCGCGCGGAGGTTGCCTACGCGGTCACCCACGAGAACGCGCTGGCCGTCGAGGACGTGCTGATGCGGCGGACGCGGCTGTTCATCGAGTCGGCCGACGCGGGCGCCGCGGCCGCCCCGGATGTGGCCGTGATCATGGGGCGCCTGCTGGGCTGGAGCCGGCGCAGGCGGGCCGCGGAAACCCGCCGGTACCTGGACCTGATCGCGGCGGAGCGGCCGGTGCCCAGCCCGGCCGAGCCGGCTCCGGTCCGCGAGATGGAAATGGCCGCGGCCGCGAGATGAGTTCCGACGGGCCCAGCAGGCTGCTCACCTTCCGGCTCGACACCGAGCGCAGGCAGCGGCTGAAGGCGCGGCTGGCCCGCGAGGGCCGGACCATGTCCGAGGTGGTGACGCACGGGCTGCGCCAGTACGTCCAGCACGCGCGGCACGGCGAGGCGGCTGCGGCCGCGGCCGTCAGGTCGGCGCCGCAGATGGCCGCGAGCGCGCTGGTGC
>JBAPYC010000751.1:0-1519 GCA_049284535.1 Streptosporangiaceae bacterium | reverse complement strand
GGTGCACGACGGCCCGGGCGTCGGCGGCCGGGACGGGCGGTCCTGCCTCTCGCGGGCTGCCGTCCGCGACCCGGACCAGGATCGGGAAGTCCATGCCGTCGCAGAACACCGCCGCCTGCCCGGGCGGCAGCGTGACCAGGTAGCGGGACTGCGACGGGGACGCGTTCATCGTCGCCCCGACCGCCTCCCGGTCGTCGGCGGCCGGCAGCCGGTGCACGATCTTCACCGCCGTGTTCTTGATCACGTCGGGCACTAGCCGGGCCGGGATCTGCTCGGCGATGATCAGCCCCTCGCCGTACGCGCGGATCTCCGCCAGCAGGCCGGCGAACATCTCGACCGCGTGCGCGGCCGCGCCGCCGGAGCCGCCGTCGGGTTCCGGGCGGCGCAGCAGCCGGTGGGCCTCCTCGATGACGGTCAGGTGCCGCAGCCCGGGGAGCCCGGCCGGCCGGTCCCGGTGGGCCAGCCGCAGGTGCTCGGCCAGCCGGATCAGCACCGAGCCCATCAGGAAGGCCTTGTCGCTGTCGTCGCCCACGTCCTCGATCTCGAGCACGGCGTTGGTCCGGAGCAGCTGGCCGAAGTCGAGCTGGTGGCCGCCTTCGAGGAACCGGCCAGTGGTGCCGAGCCGCAGGCTGGACAGCCGCACCTTGATGAAGCCGAGCACGTCGTCGGTGACCCGCTGGCTGTAGCCGACTTCCTGCACGATGCGGACGGCGGCCCGCTGCAGGTCGGCCAGGCCCGGGTAGCCGGGGTTGGCGTCGGCCGCGACGGTCTCGCCCAGGGCCAGGTCCCAGCCGGCGTCCTCGTACACCCGCGTCAGCGCCGCGCTGAGCACCTGGGGAAACGGCTCCTCGGACCGGAACGACGCAATGAACAGCGCCTTGACCAGGTCCGCGTGGGTCTGCAGCGGGAACCGGAGGCCCGCCTGGTCCGGTGCGGGCTCGAGCGGGTTGAGGCCGGCCGCGATCGCATCCGACTCGCCCGGCCGGATCCGGACCACCTCCGTCCCGGCCAGACGCGCCGCCATCAGCCGGTACTCGGCCTTGGCCGGCTCCACCACCAGCCACGGGATCCCGGCGCGGGTGGCCGCCTCGAGCAGCGCCCGCACCGTCTGCGACTTACCCGAGCCGGTGGCCCCGCTGACGAACACGTGCCGGTTCAGCGAGTCCAGCGGCAGCGTCAGCGCCCCGGCGGCCCTGCGGTTGCGGTCGAGCACCTCGCCCACGCCGATGGCCTCGCGCCGGGCGGCCGGCTCCTGGGTCACGTCGAAATCGGGCCGCAGGGCCAGCCGGACCCCGGGCACCTCGCGCTCGGGTGGCCGGGACAGCGCCGCGATCAGGGCCGTGCTGGCGTAGAACGGGTGGCCCGGGATCCCGTCCCCGCCCACCGGGGCCGGGCTCGGATCACCCAGGATCTCGGGCAGGGCGCGGGCCGCGCTGGTGGCCGGAGTCAGCGCGTAGGGCAGCCCGGCCAGGTCGGCCGAGGCGCACACCAGCCCGGCCACCCGGGCGCAGGCGGCGAC
>JBAPYC010000750.1:0-5396 GCA_049284535.1 Streptosporangiaceae bacterium | reverse complement strand
CCGCCGGCCCGGGCAAGTACACGGCCGGCCGGCCCTGGTCGTCGAACGGGACGACCTGGCGGCCGTCCTCGAGCCGGATCACCGGCCTGGCCCGGGCTTCCCGCCCGGCGCTGGGATGGGCGTCCAGGTAACCGTAGAAACGGGCCATCCACTCGTCCGGCTGCACCCGCAGGAAATCGGCGTCGGCCCGGCCCACCACCCCGGACGGGGTGACCTCCGCCAGGCCCAGCTCGCCGGCCAGGTAGCGCCACAGGGCCGGGGTGGACTCCGGGCCGATGCCCCGGTGCGCGAACGCCGCCGCTCCGTACAGCGCGCCGAGCTGATCCGGCCCGAGCAGCTCCTGTGTCTCGGCGCTAGTGGTCAGCGTCAGCTCCCCGGCCGCGCCGTAGCCGCCCTCCGCGGTCGGGATGAGCTGCTCGGTTGCCAGCGCGGCCCGCGTCGCGTCGAACAGCGGCCGCAGCAGCGAGCCGGCACCGAAACGCGCGGGCTCCACCGGCAGCGCGGTCAGCGCCTCCACCGTGAGCAGGCCGTCATCGCGCAGTTCGGCCAGGACCTCGGTCAGCAGCGCTGCGCTCTGGCGCGCCAGGGCCTGGTTGGCCGGGTCCTGCTCGGGGATGTTGTCCCTGGCCGGCGTGGTCCGGTAGGGGCCCTGCAGCAGGAAACCGAGGAAAGTCTGTTTCTCGGTGGGGAAGAACACGGTCAGCGGTGAGCCGTCCTCGCGCACCATCCGGCCGCCCTCGGCCCGGAACGCGATCTCGACCCGCTGGTCCGGGTAGCCCTCGACCGGACGCGCCCAGACCAGCCACTCTTCCCGGCGCCCGCCCCGGCTCAGCCGCACCCGGCGCCGCTGCACCTGGTGACGCTGCACCTGGTGACGCTGCACGTGGTCACGCGGCTCGGCCGTCTCGGTCACCGCGCGCTCCAGCACTGTCCCGCCGGCCCGCAGCCGCTGGATGTTCCGCAGGAACAGCAGCGTCCGCGGGGCCAGCGCCGCCAGCGCCGCCGAGATCTCGGCGCAGGCGGTGGCCGCGGGCACCTCGTCGTGGTCGAAGGGAAACACGAACAAGGTCCCCGGCTGCGACCCTGGCTGCGCCCCGGGCTCCGGCTCGGCTGCGAACGGCCGCACGTAGCTCTCGATCCGGAAGTGCTCGCCGCCGCTGTGAATCCGCGGGCTGCGCGTGTACGCGTACACCGACTTGAACCCGATGCCGAACTGCCCGATCGCGGTGTAGTCCGCGCGCTTGCCGCTCTGCCCGACCCCGCACACCCCGCGCACGTCGGCCTCGGTGAACGGCCGCCCGTCGTGCCGCAGCTCCAGCCGGTCCTCGAAGAGGCCGAACGCCAGCTCGGTCGCGCCGGCGTCCTCGGCGTTCTGGATCAGCTCGAAGATGAAGTGGGTGCGCTCGCTGTACAGCTGCCCGAGCAGCTCCAGTACGGTGGTGTCCCACCCGTAGCGGGCAATGTTCTCGTCGCGGATCTTCCCGTAGTCGGCCGGCACGGACCCACGGTAGCTGGCGCGTCCGGGAAAATAGGACCCCCATGGAATTCACCGTCATCGCCATCGTCGGCATCGTCGTGCTCATCGGGGTCGCGGCCATCTCGGCGCGCATCGCGGTGGCCACGCCGCTCAGCCTGGTCGTGGTGGGTATCGGGCTGAGCTTCCTGCCCGGGCTGCCCGCGATCACGGTGAAGCCGGAGGACATCCTGGCCGGAGCGCTGCCCCCGCTGCTGTACGCCACCGCCGTGCGCATGCCCGTGGTCGACTTCCGCCGGGACTTCAAGGCCATCGCCGGGCTGGCCGTGCCGCTGGTCGTCATCACCACGATCGGCACGGGGCTGCTGTTCAACGCCCTGCTGCCTGGCCTGGGGCTGGCCTACGCGTTCGCGCTCGGCGCCATCATCAGTCCCACCGACGCGGTCGCGGCCACCTCGGTCGGCCGCCGGCTGGGCCTGCCGTCCCGGCTGATGACGATCCTGGAGGGCGAGGGGCTGGTCAACGACGCCTCCTCGCTGGTGCTGCTCGCCGCGGCGGTCTCGGCCACCACAGGCACCGTGCACCTGTGGAAGATCGGCGTGGACTTCGTCACCTCGGTCGTGGTAGCCACGGGAATCGGCATGGTCGTCGGGTACGTCAACGTCCGCGTCCGGCCGCTGCTGGGCGACAGCGTGCTGAGCACGGCCGCCTCCTTCGTGGTGCCGTTCCTGGCCTGGGTCCCGGCCGAGGCGCTGGGCGAGTCGGGAGTGCTGGCCGCGGTCGTGGCCGGCCTGGTCACCGGCCACCTGAGCCCGCGCTTCCTGCCCGCCCAGGACCGGCTCGCCGAGACGGTGAACTGGCAGACCATCGCGTTCCTGCTGGAAAACGGCATCTTCTTGCTCATGGGCCTGCAGCTCAAGACGCTCATCAACTCGGCCAACGCCGCCGGGCTCAGCGTCAGCCAGGCCGTCTGGATCGGGCTGGCCGGCTGCGGGGCCGCGGTGGTGCTGCGGATGGCCTTCATCGCGCCGCTGGTCGCGGCGCTGCGCCACGACGCCCACCGGGCCGCGGACATGAAGCCGGCGCTGGAGCAGATGCAGAGCCGGGCCAGCGGCCCCGATCCCGATCCCCGCTTCACCCGCCGGTTCTCCGGCCAGCGCCTGGAACGGCTGATGCTGCGGATCACCCGCAGGATCGGGGATATCGACTTCTTCGTGGCCGAGAGCTTCGGCTGGCCCGGCGGGGTGGTGCTGGCCTGGTCCGGGATGCGCGGCGTGGTCACGGTCGCGGCCGCGGAGACGCTCCCCGAAGACACCCCGTTCCGGCCTCAGGTCATTCTCATCGCCTTCGTGGTGGCCGGGACCACGCTGCTGGCCCAGGGCCTGAGCCTGCCCCTGGTCATCCGGTCGCTCAAGATCCCCGGGGACGATCCCGCCGCCGACCGCGCCGAGTACGCCCAGCTGATCAGCGAGCTGTCGGCCCGGGCCGTCACCGCGCTCAACGACCCCGATCTGGCGCCGCCCGGCGGCGGGCGGTACGACGACGAGGCGCTCACCCGGGTCCGCGAGGCGGTCCAGTCCCGCGCCGACTTCACCGACCCGGACGAGCCGGGCGCGGCGAATTCACGGGAGCAGCAACGCCACCTCATGCTCCAGGTCGTAGCGGCCGAACGGGCTGGGTTGCTCGCCGCCCGTACTGAGGGGCGCTACACCTCCCGGACGCTGGGCCGGGCTCAGCGCGCCCTGGACCTGATGGAGAGCAGCCTGACGCAGCTACCAGACGTGGCCCGGGAGTAGCCGCTTCAGTGCACTCGGGCTAAGCGCCCGCGCGCCGGACCAGGTACTCCCAGCCGGCCTGCAGCTGCCGGTCGGACCACACGTCGGCCCGCTTGGCCACGGTGTCCTCCTCCGAGCCCCAGCGCCGCAGCGGGCCCGCGGCCATCGCGGTCAGCTGCGTCCGGCAGGCCCGGTCAAGGAGCACCGCGGTCATGATCGCGGCCGGCACGTCGGGACCCGCGGCCACGATGCCGTGCTGCGGCATCAGGCAGGCCCGGGCGCCGCCCAGGGTCTGCGCCAGCGCGGCGCCCAGCTCGCGATTCTTGATCAGGCCGCCGGTCAGGGTGAACCGGGGGATCTCCGGATAGCAGAACAGCGATCCGGCGTGATCCAGCGGGCGCAGCGGCTCGTCCAGCGCAGCGAACTCGTTGGCCGCCGCGGAGTGCGTGTGCACGACCGCGCCCACATCCGGCCGGGCCGCCATGACCTCGGTGTGGATCGGGTACTCGATATGCCGGGGGCCGGCCCCGCCGACTACCTCACCGTCCCGGCTGACCAGCACGATCCGGCTCGCGTCGATCTCCTCGAACCCCCAGCCGGAGCTCTTCATCCACACCCCGCGGCCTTCCGGGTCACGCACGCTGGCGTGCCCCCACACCATGTCGGCCTGCCCGGCCGCGGCCAGCGCCTGGCTGGCCTGGACGGCGAGGTCGACGGCGGCGGATGCGTTGTCAGGTGAGTAGCTCACCACTCTCTTATACCGGCTGCCCCAGTACGCGCGGCCTTTGACAGGAATCCATATGCTCGTTTAGCGTCGTTTGTCCTGTGTCAACCGTTTCCCTGGGGGCAAGCATGCAGCGGATGCCGGCGGTCTCACGCCCGGCCTGGATGGCGGTCCTGTCCGGCGTGGCTGACCGCGGCATCGGCCCGCGCAAGTCCCCAGTCGAGATCGTGGCCACGATGGGCTCATACGTGACCCGCACGCAGGCCGCCCAGGTGTCCGGGCTGCGGACCGGGCCGTTCGGCCGGTGGGCCGATGGTGTCAACGCCATGCGCGAGGACTGCGTGGCGTTCGCCCGCCACTGGCAGGCGCACAACGACGAGGTCCTGGCCGAGCCTGGGCCGCTGTGGGTCGTGCTGGGCGATTCCACCGCGCAGGGCCTGGGAGCACCGACGCCCCACGGCGGTTACGTGGGCCAGGTCCTGACCGAGCTCCGCCTGCGCTCCGGCCAGCCCTGGCGGGTGCTCAACCTGTCGGTTTCCGGCGCCCTCACCCGGGACGTCCTCGGCGCCCAGCTGGCGCTGCTGCCCGCGCAGGCCGACCTGGTGACCTGCGGGATCGGCGTCAACGACATCCTGTACACCGGCCCCGGCAAGCTGTTCGCCGACCTGCGCGCGCTGATCGCCGCGCTGCCCAGCCAGGCCGTCCTGCTCGACCTGCCCCGGCCCGTCGGCTGCTGGGGTTTCCTGGGCCGGGCCAGCGTGCCCTACGTGAACCGGATCAACCGCACCATCCACGCCGGGGCGGCCGCCCGCGGCCTGCCCGTCGCGCAGGTGTCCGCGCACTTCACCCCGCCCTGGACCGGCAAGTTCGCCCCGGATCGCTTCCATCCCAGCCAGGCTGGCTATCAGGACTGGGCCCGCGCCCTGCTGACCGCGCTCCCGCTGCCCGGCCAGCAGAGCGCCGCCCGTCCGGCCTGACCGGCCCGGCTCTGCCACTACCGGCGCCGCTGGTGATCTGCGGCCTCGTTGAGAGGGTTCGGCGACGAGCGGTAACGTTCCCGGAACGGTCCGGGCGTAGCGTCGGCGCACATGGCAGAGGTGCAGCCAGCGGCCGGGCAGCGGCCGATGACGACGAAAGTCACGGCCCGCCGCTTCCGCCTGAGGTCTCCCCCCAGGGCTACGGCTATGACCCTGGGCGTCCTGGTGCTCGTGCTGCTCGCCGCCTACCTGCCGCTGTGCGCCGCCGCCCGCCAGCTCACGGCCAGCGAGGTGGGGGCGGACTCACCGGCGCTGGTGATCGCCGTGGCCTGCGCGGGAGTCGGCCTGGTGGTCGCCTGGCATCAGCCGCGCAACCTGCTCGGCTGGCTATTCCTCGGCATCGCGGCGTGTTTCGTGCTCAGTACCGACAGCGTGCACTACGCGGT
>JBAPYC010000749.1:0-2039 GCA_049284535.1 Streptosporangiaceae bacterium | reverse complement strand
GCCTGGCGGCGCGACAGCTCGCGGGGCAGCAGCGGGAGCGCCCGCATGGCGATCCGGTAGGCCCGGCCGGGGAAGACCAGCGGCGCGCCGCGGTCAAAGCCCGCCAGCGCTTCGCGCGCGCACTGCGCCGCGCTGATGCGCAGGAATTGCGGCGGGCCGCCGGTCATCCCGCCCCCCGACCCGGCGATCTGATCGAACTCGCTGTCCACCGGGCCGGGACAGACCTGGGTGACTACCACCCCGGTGCCAGTGAGATCCGCGCGCAGTGCCTCGCTGAAACCGTCCATGAAATGCTTGCTGGCTGAATACGCCGCAGCCGCCGGCATGACCGTCAGCCCGGCCCCCGAGCCCATGTTCAGCACTCCCCCTCGCCCGCGTTTCACCATCGCCGGCACCAGGGCCGTGGTCAGCTGTGCGACCGCCAGGACGTTCGTGTGCAGCATGTTCCGGACTCGCGTCCAGTCTGCCTGATCGGCCAGGGCCTGGTCGCCGACGCCAGCGTTGTTCACCAGGACATCCACCGCTCCGGCCTGCTCACCTGCTTCGGCCAGGGCCCGCTCCACGTCGTTCTCGTCGGACAGATCGGCGGACAGGGTCAGTACCTGCAGCCGGGGGTGCCTGACCAGCAGGCTGGCGCGCAGCTCTTCCAGGCGCGCGGGCCGCCGGGCCAGAAGAATAAGCATCCTGGCCCGCGGCGCAAGCTGAACCGCAAGCTCACGGCCGATCCCCGCCGAGGCGCCGGTGATCAAGACGGCGCCGTCATCGACCGGAGGCTGCGCGTTCCCGGCCACGATCACATTTCCGTCCGCTGAATCATGTTATGAGCATACTGAGAGCACGAGATCGACCCGGCGGCAGAGGCTGAGGCCCTCTCGTTCGGTCATCGTAAGGTCGCGCGCTGCGTGGTGGCCCGCACCGGGTTGCCGGCCGGCACCCCCGTCCTGCGGGCCGGCCGGCACATGCCGGCGCAGCTGGCCGGCCTGGTGCTTGGCGCGATCGATATGACAGCAGGCGGCGGGGTCGGTACGGTAGCAAATGAAGGGGAGTAGTCCTTCGCCGGACGGTCGACATACTGGCGCGCACCATGCGGGCCCGGCCGCCGGGCCCGTCGGCAGGCACTGCGCGGGTGGACGAGACCTTCGGCCGTTGATTTTCCGGCCGAACAGGGATCCCCTGCTTCCGGTCGGAAAGACCGATGGGGAGCCCTTCATGCTGGACGTCGCCGTCCTGGCTGCCGTGTTCGCGATCGTCTTCCTGGCCGAACTGCCGGACAAGTCGCTGTTCGCCTCGCTGGTGCTCGGCACCCGCTACCGGCCGTTCCAGGTGTGGGCGGGGGTGGCGGCGGCCTTCGTGGTGCACATGGGGATCGCGGTCGCGGCCGGGCAGGTGCTGGTGACGCTGGTGCCGCACCGGGCGCTGGAAGCGGTGGTGGCCGGGCTGTTCGTGGCGGGTTCGGTCTACCTGCTGGTGTCCAGCTTCCGGCCGGAGGATCACGACGGCCTGGACGCCTCCCGGCAGGGGCCGCGCCCGCCGTCGTTCCTGCAGGTCGCGAGCATGAGCTTCGGGGTGGTGTTCCTGGCCGAGTGGGGCGACATCACCCAGATCACGGTGGCCAACCTGACCGCCCGGTACGCCGACCCGCTGTCGGTGTTCATCGGCGCCACCGTCGCCCTGTGGGCGGTGGCCGCGCTCGCGGTCACCGTGGGCGGGCAGGTGCTGAAGTTCATCCCGATGGCCTGGGTCCAGCGGATCAGCGCGGCCATCCTGCTCGGCTTCGGCATCTACAGCGCCATCGCGGCCGCCCGCGCCTGAGCAGGCTCCAGCGCGGGCGAGAGCAGGCTCTAACGCGGGCGGCCGGCGCGGCGGGAAGGGCTTAGCAGTACGTGTAGCCCTGGCTGGTGCCCTGGTAGGTGCACTTGCCGATGGTGGCGCCGCTGGCGTTCTTCAGGATCGCCGTGTCACCGGTGTTGTTCCAGATGTACCAGGAGTGGTTCCAGTACCGGTCGGTCTGGGTGCCCGTGCCATGCCCGGTGTGGATC
>JBAPYC010000748.1:0-12737 GCA_049284535.1 Streptosporangiaceae bacterium | reverse complement strand
GGCCCACGCGGCCCGCCGCCGGCGGCGCTGGTTCATGCTGGGCGGCGCCCTGGTCGTTCTCGCCGGAGCCGTGGTCGCGGCGGTCCTGCTCACCACCGGCGGGTCCGGTCCGGCCCCGGTCACGCCGGACGGGCTCATCACCACGTTCCAGCCCGGCGAGCTGCGTCAGGTCCCGGACGCGTGCAAGGCCGTGCCAGCCGCCACGGTGGCGCAGTACCTGCCCGGGCAGGCGCACCAGTCCGCCCCGCTGGCCGTGAACGGGACGGCCGAATCCGCGTGCAACTGGACCATCGACGCCCCGCCGGTGTACCGGCTGATGGAAGTCAACCTGCTGGCGTACGCGCCGAACGGCCTGGCCAGCGGGAACGGCAGCGCCACCCAGGCCGCCAGGGACGCCTTCGCCTCGGCCCGGCAGAACCTGATCAACCCGTCGCAGCACGCGGTCGGCTCGCGGGCCACCGTGACCGCCGTGTCCGGCCTGGGCGACGAGGCGTTCAGCGCCCAGCAGGTGTTCAAGGTCGGCGGGGCGGTCACCGAGGTGGCCACCGTGGAAGTGCGCTACCACAACGTGATCGTGACGGCCACGCTGAATGGGCTGGATCACTCCAACAAGGGGAACTACGGCCCGGTCTCGCCGTCCCAGCTGGCCGCGGCCGCCCTGGCCTTCGCCCGCGCCGCCGAAGCCGCCCTGCACTAGCACCCCGCGGACTGGCCGAAGCCCTCCTCCCGGCCTACTAGGCTGGTCGCCGTGCTTGTAGTGGGTTTTGACACCGGGACGCCGGCGGTGAGCGCGGCGCTGCACGACGGGAACCAGGTCGTCTCCGAAGCGTTTGCCGTCGATGCCCGGCGGCACGGCGAGCTGCTCACCCCGATGATCGCGAAGGTCCTGGCCGACGCGGGCGCGTCCCGGGCCGACCTCACCGCGGTCGCGGTCGGCGTGGGCCCGGGTCCCTACACCGGGCTGCGGGTCGGCGTGGTGACGGCCCGCGTGCTGGCCGCCGTCCTCGGTATCCCGGTCTATGGCGTGTGCACCCTGGACGTCATCGCCGCCGAGGTCCCGGCCTCCGGCACGGATTTCCTGGTGGCCACCGACGCGCGCCGCAAGGAGGTCTACTGGGCCCGGTACGGCCCCGGCGGCGAGCGCGCCGAGGGCCCGCTGGTGGGCCGCGCCAGCTCGATCCCGGACGCCGCGGGGATGGCCGTGGCCGGGACCGGCGGGCAGCTCTACCCGGAGGCGTTCGGCGAGGTGATCGCGCCCGCGTATCCGCAGGCGCGCACGCTGTGCGAGATCGTGGCCCGCCAGCTGGAGGACGCACCTGATGGGGGTGCGGACACCCGGCCCGTTCAGCTTCTTGCGGCCGAGCCGCTCTACCTGCGGCGGCCCGATGCCCGCGAGCCCGGGCCGCCCAAGCGGGTCACGCCGTCGTGATGGCCGGGAGCGGCGACGCGCCCGGGGTGCGGCTGCGGGAGATGAGCCAGGCCGACATGGCCGCCATCATCGACCTGGAGCAGAAACTTTTCCCGGACGACGCGTGGACGCCGGAGATGTTCGCGGCCGAGTTCGCCCAGCCGCCCGCGCGCCGCCGGTACCTGGTGGCCGAGGACGCGGACACGCTGGTCGGCTACGCGGGAATGATGTTCACCGGCGGGTCGCAGGCCGACGTGGTGACGCTGGCCGTCGACCCGGCCCGGTGGGGCGAGGGCACTGGCACGGCGCTGCTGCAGGCCCTCGTCGGCGAGGCGGCCAGGCGCGGGTACACGGAGGTGCTTCTCGAAGTGCGCAAGGACAACCCCAGGGCCAGGCAGCTGTACCTGCGTCACGGCTTCACCGAGATCGGGGTCCGGCGCGGCTACTACCAGCCGTCCGGCGTGGATGCCGTGGTCATGCGGAAGGTGCTGCCGTGAGCGCCCCGGCGCTGGTGCTCGGCATCGAGACCTCCTGCGACGAGACCGGCATCGGGCTGGTCCGCGGGCACGAGCTGCTCACCGACGCGGTCGCCTCCAGCGTGGAGGAGCACGCCCGGTTCGGCGGCGTGGTGCCCGAGGTGGCCAGCCGCGCCCACCTGGAGGCCATGATCCCGACGTTCGAGCGGGCCATCGCCGACGCGGATGTCCGGCCGCAGGACGTCGACGCGGTCGCCGTCACGGCCGGGCCCGGGCTGGCCGGGGCCCTGCTGGTCGGGGTGGCCGCGGCCAAGGCGTTCGCCTATGCGCTCGGCAAGCCGCTGTACGGGGTGAACCACCTGGCCGCGCACATCGCCGTGGACCAGCTCGAGCACGGCACGCTGCCGTCGCCCGCGGTGGCGCTGCTGGTGTCGGGCGGGCACTCCTCGCTGCTGCTGGTCCCGGACGTGGCCGAGCAGGTGATCCCGCTCGGCGCGACCATCGATGACGCGGCTGGCGAGGCCTACGACAAGGTGGCCCGGGTGCTGGGCATGCCCTTCCCCGGCGGCCCGCCCATCGACAAGGCGGCCCGAGAGGGGGACCCGGCAGCGATCGGCTTCCCCCGTGGCAAGTACCACGACGGCACGCTGGACTTCTCCTTCGCCGGCCTGAAGACCGCGGTGGCCCGCTGGGTGGAGGCCCGCCAGGCCGCCGGGGAGCCGGTGCCCGCGGCCGACGTGGCTGCGTCCTTCCAGGAGGCCGTGGCCGACGTGCTCACCCGCAAGGCCATCCAGGCCTGCCAGCGCAACGGCGTCAGCGACCTCATCATCGGCGGCGGCGTCGCGGCCAACTCCCGCCTCCGCTCCCTGGCCGCCGAACGCTGCGCGGACGCCGGCGTCAACCTGCGCGTCCCGCGTCCCGGCCTGTGCACCGACAACGGCGCCATGGTGGCCGCCCTCGGCGCCGAGATCGTCTCCCGGGGCCTGTCCCCGTCCCCGCTGGACCTCCCCGCCGACTCCTCCCTCCCCGTCACCGAGGTCCTGGTCCACTAACCCCGCCACGATCCGGCCCCGCCACGATCCGGCCCCGCCACGATCCGGGCCCTGGGACCCGGATCCCGGCCACCAGCCTGGCCGCCGTCCGGGATCCGGGTCCCAGGCCAGCCCAGGCTCCAGCCGCGCCACCTGGCCATAGCCCAGCCGCGACCACGATCCGCCGCATTGGTCACATCAGCAACCCCTGCCGACCGAATCCCCTCGCGTTCAAGCCTTCGCTACGCTCCGTCACCGCAGTGGCGGGACCCTTGGCGCTCCCGCCGGCCACATTCCATGATCGCGAAGACTTTGCTACTGCGCAGCGTAGTGAACCCTTCGCGATCATGAAAACGCGATCCTGGGCCCCGCCGGGGACGTCTAACCCGGCGTCACCATCGCCCGTAATGGACCACGTCCTGGGCTGGACGCCGCCGGCTCCGCAGGTCGCGAGGCGCCTCCTCGGCGTCGTAGCCGATAGCGATGGCCCCGATGGGCTCGTGATCATCCGGCACGCCGAACGCAGCCCGGAACGGCCCCACCGCCTCTGGCACGATGCCGAAGTACAGCGCGCCCAGGCCCTCGTCGACCACCGTAAGCAGGATCAGCAGGGCCGCCATGCCGGTATCGATATGCCAGAACGGCACCGGCCACCGCGCCTCGTCCCGGTCCGTCCAGCCCTTATCCGGCTGGGCGTACCGGTCCAGGTACACCCGCTTGCACGACATCGGCACGATCACCAGCGGCGCCTCCGCCACCGAAGGCGCGGCCGCCGCGTCGGCGACCTCCCAGAAACGCTGCAGGTCGTCCCCGGTCAGTACCAGGAACGCCTGGCCCTGGGAGAACCCGGCGGACGGGCCGCGGACGGCGTTCGCCAGGATCCGGTCCAGGCTTTCCTGCGGGACCGGGTCGTCGCGGAACTGGCGCACCATGTGCCGCCGCCGGACGACCTCGTTGAAGTCCAACGGGTCTAGTCCTTCCTGCCCCGGCGGACCAGGCGCCGCCCGAGCAGTGCCAGCACGGTCACGCCCGCCAGGGCCGCTACGACCGGGACCGCCCGCTTGAGGATGACCGGGCCCACCAGCCGGACCAGGTTGAGGGAATCCTCCGCCGACGCCGCCGGCGCAGACCCCGCCGGGGCAGCCGGGGCGGACTCTGCCGCCGCAGACGGTGCCGGAGCGCTCACCGAGGGCGCGCCCGCCGCGGATTCCGTACCGCTGGACACAGGTTCTGCGGTCGCCGTGGCTACGCTTTCCGTGCCGCCGGCCGGGACACTCGCGGTCTCCCCGTCGGCGTCCGAACCGTCGCTGCCCGAACCCGCGCCCGCCCCCGCGTCGGCCGCACCCGGCACATCGCCGGCCGTGATCATCTGCGCCAGGTTCCTGGAGAACTGCTCCACCAGCTTGCCGCCGACCTCCACGATCACGCCCCGGCCGAACTGGGCCGGCCGCCCGGTCACGTTCATGACCGTGTGCATGCTGGCCCTAGTCCCCTCGCCGTCCGGCTCTGGCTCCAGGGTCGCCCGGATGGTCGCCGAGGCGGTGCCGGCGCCGCGGGTCTCCTTGCCCGATGCATCGAGCACGATGATCTTGGCATCGGGGTCGCGCTCGGTGAACTTCGCGGTGCCGCGGTAGGTCAGCGACACCGGGCCGACCTTGACCTTGATCCGCCCGGTGACCACTTCCCCGTCGAACTCCTCGACCGTCGCGCCGGGCATGCACGGTGCGATCCGCTCCACGTCGAGCAGGACGTCCCACGCACGGTCGGGCGGGACCGGGACGGTGAAGGAATGGTCCATCTCCATGGCCATGATGCGTCACTCTCTCTGGCTGAATTCGATCAGTGAATTATGCCCGTTACGGGACAGGGGCCGCAAAGGCATCCCCGGCCGTTCCGCGGCCCAGCTCATGCGGTGTCCAGGACCTGGAAGCCCTCGGCCAGATGTCCCTCGGGGAATCCCGCCTCGCTGGCCATGCGGGCCAGCCGCGTGCGCAGCCGCTCGGTCAGGTCGTCCATGTGCGCGGTCTGACTCTGATGCGCCCGCAGGGCCGCGATCTTGCGCGGGAACGTGCCCGTCACGTCCACGTAGTGGTTGGGCGCCATGGTGCCGGCGATCCATACCTCGCGGACCGTCCAGGCCGCCAGCGATTCGCGCTCGCGGAGCTCGGGGAACGCGAACGGGTTCCGCGCGTCCGGGTAAACGGCGTCCAGCGCGGCCGAGCCCACCGCGCGGTGGTCCGGGTGGCCGATCCCGATCCGGGCGAAGTTCCGCTCGGGGCTCGGGCAGATGACCCGGTCCGGGCGTACCTGCCGGATCACCCGGGCCAGGTCGCGGCGCAGGGCCAGGCTGGCCTCTACCTGGCCGTCCGGATAGCCCAGGAAGCGTATGTCCTGCACGCCGACGCACTTGGCCGCGGCGGTCTGCTCGGCCCGCCGCAGGGCCGGCATGTCGGCCCGGGGGAAGTCCTCGTCGAAGCCCCCGGCGTCGCCGTCGGTCACCACGCAGTAGCTGACTTCGATCCCGGCGTCCGTCCAGGTCGCGATGGTGCCCGCGGCCGAGAAGTCGATGTCGTCGGGATGAGCCGCGATGAACAGGATCCGGGCGATCTCGGCGTCATCAAGCACGCCGCCATCCTAGTGCCGGGCGGCCAGCGGCCCGCGCGGCCGCCGGCCATTGCGGCCCGCGCGGCCATCGGCCACTGCGGCCGCCCAGCCCACTGTGGCCGCCCGGGCCGCGGTCAGCTCTCGTCGGGCACCAGGGTCGGCGTGGCCCTGGTGAGCGTCTTGCCCTTGAAGAAGGCCGGCATGGTGAACCGGCAGTAGAGGAACACGATCAACCCGACCACCGCGGTCAGGAAGACGATCATGAACACGCCGCCGATCTCCCAGTGCAGGCCGGGCACCGTGTACGAGGTGTAGCTGTTGCCCGTGTTCACGTCGTAGTCCTCCCACAGGCTCCAGCCGCCGAGGAAGTACATGATGAGCCCGCCCAGCAGCGGGAAGATGCCGCGCATCCACAGGTTCCTGGCGCTCTCGCCCAGCGTCTTGCGGTAGTACCAGAAGGACGTGAAGCCGGTGAGCCCGTAGTACAGCGCGATGAAGACACCGCAGGACGTCACCGCGTCGGCGATGACGTTGCCGCCCGATATGTAGTTCATCGCTGCGTACAGCACGATCGAGATGCCGCCCATGACCAGGGTCGACACCGTCGGGGTCATGTACCGGGGGTGCATCTTGGCGAAAGCCTTGGGCAGGGCCCGGTAGGCCGCCATCGACAGCGTGGTCCGCGCGGTGGGCAAGATCGTGGTCTGGGTGGATGCGGCGGCCGAGGACAGCACCATCAGCAGCAGCAGGTGGCTGAACACCGACCCGACCGTGCCACTGCCGAAGACCGCAGTGCCGAGCACCGAGATTACGTCGCTGGCGTGCGCGGGGTTCAGCAGGCCGATGCCCTTGGTCCCGACGCCGGAGAACGACTGCGCCGCGAAGATGACGATTGCGTAGGTGATGAGCAGGATGACGGTGGACAGCATGGCCGCGCGGCCCGGGGTCTTGTTCGGGTCCTTGGTCTCCTCGTTGACCGACAGCGCGGTGTCCCAGCCCCAGTAGATGAACACCATCAGGATCAGGCCGCTGGCGAAGGCGTTAAAGCTCGACACGTCGAACGGGTTCAGCCAGGAAGCGCTCGGCGTGAGAGATACGGGCGGGTGATGCCCGGTGCCGACCCTGATCAGCGCCACCACGGAGAAGATGAGCAGCATGCTGATCTCGATGGTGAGCAGCGCCTTCTGGAAGTTGGCCGACACCTCGATGCCGCGGTAGCAGATGTAGGTCATCGCCACGATCCACAGCACGCCGACCAGCAGCACCCAGCCGCTGGCCGGGTTGCTGCCGATGCCGTTCGCGTTGAACAGCAGGAAGATGTACTGGCCGGCCACCTGGGCCAGGCTCGCCATGACCAGGACGTCGGCGGCCACGATGCCCCAGCCGCCCGCCCAGCCCAGCCGGGGGTTGAACGCCCGGGTGGCCCAGGTGAAGGTGGTGCCGCAGTCCGGGTCGGCCTTGTTCATCTCGTTGTAGCCGATCGAGCAGAGCAGCATCGGCACGAACGCCAGCACCGCGATGGCCGGGCTCTGCAGCCCGACCGCGGCGACGATGAACGCGAGGGTGGCCGCCAGGCTATAGGCGGGCGCCACCGACGCGGTGGCGATGACGGTGCTCGAGATCAGCCCGAGCGTGCCCGTTCGCAGGCCCTTATCTTGTGTTTGCTCGGTCGGCTCGAGCTCTGAAGCGGTGGCCATCCCGCACCCTCCTGTGTTCCGTCTGCCGGTAACGCCGGATGGGCCGCCTCTGGGCCGGTCGCCCGTCGCCCGAGGTCGGATCGCGCTGCTCTCAGCGACTGATCCCGCAAGTCCGGTGCTACGGTTCTAGCACGCATCTTGCTCATCGGCAACGATATCCGTAGTAACGGCTAGATATCACAACTGGTCTCGTGTGCTTATCAGCAAAACGTCTAGGGTCAGCCCATACGGATACTCCTGGTGGGCGCGGGCGGCGTGGGTGCGGCATTTGCCCGGATTGCCGCCCGCCGACCCTTTGCCGAGCTCATCATCGCCGACTACGACCTGAGCCGGGCCCAGCGGGCCGCGGCGGCCCGCGAGGGACTCCAGGCCGTGCAGCTGGATGCCCGCGACGAGCGGGCCGCGGCCGGGCTGCTCACCGATCGCCGCTGCGATGTGCTCATGAACGCCACCGATCCCCGCTGCGATGTGCTCATGAACGCCACCGATCCCCGCTTCGTGATGCCGCTGTTCCGGGCTGCGCTCGCGGCCGGACCCACTACCTGGACATGGCCATGTCGCTGTCATACCCGGATCCGCAGGACCCGTACCGGAAGACCGGCGTCAAGCTGGGAGATGAGCAGTTCGCGCTGGCGCCGGAGTGGGAGCAGTCGGGCAAGCTCGCCCTGGCCGGGATGGGAGTCGAGCCCGGGCTGTCCGACGTCTTCGCCCGGTACGCCGCCGACGAGCTGTTCAGCGAGATCGCCGAGCTCGGCGTGCGGGACGGGGCGAACCTGGAGGTGGCCGGGTACGGCTTCGCTCCTGCCTTCTCAATCTGGACCACGATCGAGGAGTGCCTGAACCCGCCGGTGATCTGGGAACGCGGCCGGGGCTGGTTCACCACGGCGCCGTTCAGAGAGCCCGAGGTCTTCACCTTCCCGGCCGGCATCGGGCCGGTGGGGTGCGTGAACGTGGAGCACGAGGAAGTGCTGCTGATGCCGCGCTGGATCGAGGCGCAGCGGGTCACGTTCAAGTACGGCCTGGGCGCGGAATTCATCGGTGTCCTGCGCACCTTGCACAAGCTCGGCCTGGACCGGACCGAGCCGGTGCGGGTGGGCGGCGCCAGCGTGTCGCCGCGCGACGTGGTGGCGGCCTGCCTGCCCGACCCGGCCTCCCTCGGCGGCAAGATGACCGGCGTCACCTGTGCAGGCACCTGGATTACCGGAACGGGCTGCGATAACGCCCGGCGTGAGGTCTACCTGTATCACGCGGTGGAAAACGCCTGGTCGATGGCGGAGTACGGATCCCAGACGGTGGTCTGGCAGACCGCGGTCAACCCGGTGGCCGCGCTGGAGCTGATCGATTCCGGTGCGTGGTCCGGGGCTGGCGTGCTCGGCCCGGAGGCGCTCCCGCCGCGGCCGTTCCTGGACCTGCTGACCGAGTACGGCTCACCGTGGGCGTGCGACGAGCGCACAGCGAACTGACCCGACCGGCTGGCTGAGCTGGCCTAGGCTGTCGAAGCTGGACTGCCTGACCTGGGATCAGGTCTCGGACAGGATCTGCTCCAGCACCTTGGCGGTGTTGGCCGCGGGCTCGGCCTGCAGGCAGAGCTGCTCCATTACCTCGAGATAGCTGTCGACCTCGGCCGGCTTGTCCAGGTAGAGCGCGCTGGTCAGCTGCTCGATGTAGACCACGTCCTGCAGGTCCGGCTCGGCGAACCGCAGGATCGTGAACGGGCCGCCCATGGCCGAGTGCGCTCCCACCTTGAACGGCAGGATCTGCAGCGTCACCGCCGGATGGTCGGCGACCTCGATCAGGTAGCGCAGCTGCTCGCGGACGACTTCCGTGCTGCCGACCGGCCGCCGCAGCGCACCCTCGTCGATGACCGCCCACAGCTGGGGCGCGTCCGGGCGGCGCAGGATCTCCTGGCGGCTGGTCCGCAGCTCGCTCCGGCGCGCGATCTCGTCCTCGCTGACGGCGGAGCCGTGCTGGATCAGGGCCCGGGCGTAGCGTTCGGTCTGCAGCAGGCCGGGTACGAACTGGATCTCGTAGGTCCGGATGACCGAGGCGGCTGCCTCCAGCCCGACGTACGGCTCGAGCCAGGCCGGGAGGATGTCCGAGTAGGCGTGCCACCAGCCCGGGGTGTTCGCTTCCCGGGCCAGGTTGAGCAATGCGGCGCGCTCTTCGTTATCGGTGACTCCGTACAGTGTGAGGAGGTCACCCACGTCGCGCTCCTTGAAACCGACCCTGCCATGCTCCATCCGGCTGATCTTCGAGTGTGAACCGCGGATGGACTCGGCTGCCTGCTCGGCACTGATGCCGCGTGACTCGCGGAGCCGGCGCAGCTGGCTACCCAGAACGAGACGCTGGACGGTCGGACCGCCTGCGCGCGTGCCGAAAATACTCGGCGGAACATCCCAGGCCGAGTCTTCGGACGAGACCATCGGCACTCCTTGCATTGTGTGCACTCAAAGATCTTCGCGGGGGTGGGGCAAGTCTCCCACGGCGGCTCGCCCTTGCGGAAGGGGGGTTGTGTGACAAATAGGAAGAAGCAGTGATCTCTCCGTGATCCCGCGGGATATGGGGCCCCGCTGGGCGGTATGTGTTATGCCTGCCGCCGCTGGCCGGGTGGAGTACGCCGCTGGCCAGCGGCGTGCCGGCCGTCAGTGGATAAGCTGGTCCGCCCCGCCGAGCAGGTGATCAAACTCACCGTCCTTCGCGCCGGCCAGGAAAGCGGTGATCTCCGCCTGAGTGTAGAGCAGCACCGGACCGGTGGGAAACCGGGAGTTGCGCATCGCGATCTCGCCGCTCGCCAGGGCTGCCACCTCGACGCAGGCCCCGTTCGGATTGCTGTGCTGGCTCTTGCGCCAGTGCACTTCTCCGAGTTCGGTGGCCAGCATCCCGTTGTACGTA
Organism: Streptosporangiaceae bacterium; assembly: GCA_049284535.1. Taxonomy (GTDB): domain Bacteria; phylum Actinomycetota; class Actinomycetes; order Streptosporangiales; family Streptosporangiaceae; genus Palsa-504. Next base: position 2,629 of record JBAPYC010000748.1, on the reverse strand, counting down.
ATGACCATGTCTATCCCCTTCTGACAGGAGAACGTCAGCCCCGTGCATTCACTCGCCGTAACCACAGGTAACGACTGGTGAAGTAGCGCCCGATGCGCTGCGCCTGCCCGCTGACCCCCCGTGTGCCTATCCCGGAGACCTGTGCACAAAGCGAATGAACGTGCATCTGGTCTTGCATTTGCACAATATATCAGGCAACATGGTTTTAAGCATGCACTTATCGACCGTAGATGGGCAGCGTAGGAGCCCACAGACACGCAGGAAGCTGTTGTCTTGGCGCATCTCAGTGTCGCTACTGGTAGCGGGGATGAAGACGAAGAAGTAAGCCTCACGTGGCCTGGCGTCAGCGACGGCACGCCCCGGCTGCTGCCTGTCCCGTCGGCCTGGTGGGAGACCCCGGCGGTCACCTCCCGGGCGCTCAGCGCCCGGCCGGAAGAGGCCAGGACCGCCCGCCACTTCGTCCGGGAGCTGCTGACCTGCTGGGGCCTGGAAGCCCTGTCCGACGATGCCGAGATGATCGTGGACGAACTGGTCGTGAACGCCGTCCTGCACGGCGCCCCCTCCGGCCTGTCCCACGGGAAGCACGGCGGGGGCCTGACCGTGCTCCGGCTGTGCATGCTCCGCCGGGCCGGCGAGGTCATGCTCGCCGTCATCGACCCGGGCAACGAGACCCCCATGCCACGCCAGCCCGACTGGGGCGGCGAGAGCGGGCGCGGCCTGCAGATCGTGGGCGCGCTGAGTCACGTGTGGGGCTGGAGCCCCATCGCGGGCCACGGCAAGGCCGTCTGGGCCGTGCTGCGTGACCCCTAGGCAGATATCCCTGCGGCCCTAGTATCCCTGCGGCTGTATCTCTGCGGGCCTAGACGGCCCCGGCACCGGCTGCTCGTCCGCGCTCACCAGCACGTGCTCGACCAGCGTGATGAGCACCTCCTTGGCTGATTCCCGGCTGCGTGCGTCGCACAGGATGACCGGCAGATCCGGTTCGAGATCCAGCGCCAGGCGGACGTCCTCCACGTCGTACCGGCGGGCGCCCTCGAAGCAGTTGAGCGCGACGATGAATGGGATCTGCCGGCGCTCGAAGTAGTCGATGGCCGGGAAGCTGTCGGCCAGCCGCCGGGTGTCGGCCAGGACGACCGCCCCGAGCGCGCCGATGGCGAGCTCGTCCCACATGAACCAGAACCGCTGCTGCCCGGGCGTGCCGAACAGGTAGAGCACGAGGTCGTGGCGCAGGCTGATCCGGCCGAAGTCCATGGCGACCGTCGTCGTGGTCTTGGCTTCCACGCCTGCCGTGCTGTCCGTGCGCAGGCTGCCTTCGGTGAGCGGCTCCTCGGTCCGCAGCGGGCGGATCTCGCTGACGGCGCCGACCAGCGTTGTCTTGCCCACGCCGAAGCCGCCGGCCAGGAGGATCTTAATGGCGCGGTGCTGCCCGGAAACGGCCCGCTGACCCGAACCAGCCCGCTGGCCGGAACCGGCCGGCCGTTCGAAACTGGCCCGGTACAGGCCCGCGGGATCAGAGACCTCGTAGTCCATTGAGGACCTCCCTGAGAGTGTGCCTGTCGATCTGCTCAGCCATTGCGACCGGCGTGCGGATCGCAACCAGGCCGAGTTCCCGCAGGTCGGCGAGGATGATACGGACGACGCCGAGTGGCAGGTCGACATCGGAAGCGATGTCGGCGACGGTGGTCGGGATCTGTGCCAGCCGCAGCACGCTGATGTGCTCGGGCGCCAGCGAGCTGAAATCGGCCACCACCCCGCGCGTGGCCATCACGGTGGCGATCAGGTCGAACGACTCGCCGGTGTGCCTGGTCCGGCCCTGGGTGAGGGCATAGGGCCGGACCACCGGGCCGGCCTCGGCGTCTAGCCACCGTTCATCGTAGGACGGCATGGCACCCTCAAGCCCAGCCGCTCAGCGCCGACGAGCGCGTGCTGACCCGGATGTGCTCACCGGACCGGCGCACCAGGACGGCCATCTCGTAAGCGACCAGGCCCAGGTCGGCGCCCTGCTCGGTGATCACGGCCAGGCATGTGCCGCTGCCCGCGGCCGACACCAGCAGGAATCCCGCCTCCATCTCAATGATGGTCTGCCGGACCGCGCCCCCGCCGAAGTGCCTGGTGGCGCCGCGGGCCAGGGACTGGAACCCGGCGGCCAGCGCGGCCAGGTGCTCGGCGTCGTCCCGGCCGAGAGTTGACGAGGCGCCGAGTGCCATCCCGTCCTGGGACAAGATGACGGCCTTGCTGACCTGCCCGACCCGCCGTATCAGGTCATCGAGGAGCCAGTCGAGCTGCCCGGCGCGGTCGGCCGGTCCCGGGCTAGGTTCCATCTTCAGTTCCCCATGTTTCGGTGCCGGCGGTGGTCTCGCCGGCGCCAGCGGACTCAGCCGGGCCGGGTGGCGGTCCGTCCGGCCCACCCGATGCGGATGCGGCGCCGGGTGGTTCAGCCTCGGCGGGCGTGAACGTCGGAACCGGGCCGCCGCCTGGGTTCACGCTCGGCTGGGAGCGTCCCTCCTGCCAGCCACGCTGCAGGGCCGACATGGTCCGGCGGATCTCCGCTGGGGTCGGCCCGCTGGCCGGGCCGCCGCTGGCCACGATGGTCCGCCGCCGCGGCGGGTCGGCGCGCAACTGCGGAGCC
>JBAPYC010000747.1:0-5567 GCA_049284535.1 Streptosporangiaceae bacterium | reverse complement strand
GCGCAGCCCTGCGGTGCCGGCGGCCGAAGCCGCCCTGGCCAGCAGCCGGGCGGCCGCGGCATGGGCACCGCGCTGCTGGCAGTCCAGGGCCAGGGCGATCAGGTCGAGCGCTCGGCTGCCCAGCCCGAACTCGTCCCAGTCGACCACGCCCGTGATCTTCTCGCCGTCGGTGAGGATATTGGACAGGTTCAGGTCGTTGTGGGCGTAGTCGTCCGGCGGCAGCCGCAGTCCCCAGACTGGCTGCAGCCAGCGCCGGATCCGGGCGCACAGCGGGCCGTCGGCCCGGATGGCATCGGCCCATACCTGGTCCCAGTGATCGAACAGGACGTTCGCACCTCCTCCAGCAGCCGCCCGTCGAGTGTGGCCACCCGATAGCCGGGGAGGCGGTTCTGGACGGTCACATGCCACTGATCGCGGGCCATGCCGTGCCAGATGATCGCCGGGACGGGGTAGCCGCGCGCTGCGAGCAGCGGCAGGCGAGCCGCGCACCACGCGGTTTTCTCGTAAGCGCGCTCGCCGCTCCGGGCCTTGACGACCAGCGACCCGGCCCGCTCGCCATGGGCGGCCCAGGTCATCCGGGAACTCCAGCCAGGCGTGAGCGGCAGCCCGCCGCTCACCGGCTCGCCCAGCACGCGGGTAAGCCTGGCGGCTACCTCATCCCAGGCCAGCGGCTCGATCATCACGCTTGGCAACTGTATTCGGCCAGCCATGTTGCCCCCCGGTCATCCGCTCCCGGACTGTGCCTGAAGTTACGTCCCCCCGACGCCGATCGGTGTCTCCCGGTAACCAAGCGCCGCTGATAGCCCCGCCGCCGCCTCGAGCAGCAGCGCCAGTGCCCGTGCCGACATCTGGTCGTCGAAGCGGATGACCGGTACAGACACGCTCATAGCCGCAATGACCTGGCCTCTCTGGTCCCGGATAGGGACGGCCAGGCAGCGCACGCCGACCGTGTATTCCTCCTCGTCAGTGCCATAGCCAGCATCGCGAATAGACCGAAGCCGCCGGTACAGGCTTGCCCTGTCGGTCAGGGTGTTCTGGGTAAATCGCTCCAGGCTAACCCGGGACAAGAGACGATCGAGTGCGGCCCGGTCAAGGCTGGCGAGCATTACTTTGCCGACCCCGGTGGCGTGGGCGGGAAGGCGGCGCCCGACCGCCGAGGCCAGCACCAGGGCTTGCTGTCCGTCGACCTTGGCGACGTAGACGTTGAAACGGCCGTCGAGCACGCTCAGCTGAACGGTTTCGTCGAGCGCATCCCGTATCCGCTCCATGAAGGGCCGGGCCCGGCTGGGCAGATCATCGGTGCGCAGGTAGGCGTTTCCAGCCTCGAGCGCGCGTATGCCCAGGCCGTATGTCCGGCTCGGCGGGTCATACGTCACCCAGCCGCTTTCGGTGAGCGTGGACAGCAGCCCGTGCAGGCTGGAACGAGGCAGGTCAAGGGCAACCGAGATTTCGGTAAAGGTCATCCGCGCCTCGCGGCCGGTCATCAGGACCAGGATGTCAAGCGTGCGCTTCGCCGATTTCACGGCCGCGGTATTTGTTTCCAGCCCGGTCGCGCCGCCGTGAATGGGCATTAGCGAGCTGCCTTCGTGACGGCCGGCACGGGAGCCGGGCCTGGCAGCAGGCCCTCATCCTTCAGGTCCTCCCACAGGCCCGGCGGGATGTCGGCGTGATACCAGGCAATGCCCTGCTCCACCTGCCCGGCATCGACGGCGCCGAACAGGAGGGCGGCCACCGCCGGATGGGCGGCGGGGAACTGCAGCGCCGCTGCGGGCAGCGGGACACCGGCGCGGTCGCACGCCTCTTCCAGGCGCCTGACCCGCTCCAGCGTGCTGCGGTCCGCGGCCGCAGTCGCCTCGCTATCGAGGTGCCGGACACCGGTGGCGAGCAGTCCGGAACTGAAGGCGGCGCCGATGACGACGCGGATGCCCGCCTGCTGACAGCGGTCCAGCTCGGTCGTCAGGATCTCCTGGTTGAGCAGCGTGTAGGGGCCGGCCACCAGGAAGACGTCCAGTTCGAACCGGTCCAGCAGGTCGGTGATCACGCCCTCGGTGTTGACCCCGGCGCCAATGGCCGCGATCTTCCCGTCGGCGCGCAGGTCCCGCAGGGCGGCGAAGCCACCGTTGGTGAGCTGCCCGAGACGAGCCTGGTAGCTGCCCTCGGGGGAGTGGTAGCCGCGGTCGAGGTCGTGGATCAGCAGCAGGTCGACCTCGGGCAGGCCCAGCCGCTGCAGGCTGTCCTCGTAGGCCCTGATCACGCCGTCATAGCTGTAGTCGAAGCGCACTTCGAAGCGGAGCGGTTCGACCCACGGGCCGCGCTGGACGCGCGCGCCGTACCGCGGCGGCCACGGCTTGAGCAACCGCCCGACCTTGGTCGACAGCACGTAGTCGGTTTTCGGCTTGTCGCGCAGGAATTGCCCGACCCGGTGCTCGCTGAGCCCCAGCCCGTACCACGGGGCGGTGTCGAAGTAGCGGATGCCGGCATCCCAGGCCGCCTGCAGGGCGCCGTGCGCCGCCGCGTCGGTGACTGCGGTGGTGAGGTTGCCGATAGGCGCGCCGCCGAAGCCGAGCTTGGTGACCTGCAGTGGGCGGGCGCCGATGCGATCACGCTGGGTGTGGTCCACGGAGTGCCTTCCTAGGCTTGCGGGAGGACGAGGATCTTGCTAGCCGTATTGTCGCCCCGGGCCAGGTGAGCAAAGGTATCGCCGCTCTGAAGCAGATCGACCCGGCCCTGGATGAGCAAGCTGAGCTCGCCGGGCGAAGTGCCCACCCACCCGGCGGTCGCCCTGAACTCCTCATGTGTGTAGCAGAAGCTGCCGATCAGGGTCCGCTCCTTGGTCGATACCTCGTAGGCGTTCAGCGACAGGCTCGCCTCGCCCATGCCCACGAGCACGATAGGCGAGCCGAGGGGAGAGGCGGAAAAGGCCGACGCGAGGCTGGCGGTCGACCCCACCGCGTCGACGACGATCGTGGGTGGCCCGCCGAGCGCCTCGGCTAGCAGGGGCACGCGCTCGGCGGTGATCACGTCCAGGGTGACCGCGCCGAGGGCCTCATTCAGCGTGCGCCGGCCGGCGGTGGGTTCGGAGACGACTATCCGCTTCGCGCCCTCGCGCCGGGCGGCGAGCACGCAGGCCTGCCCGACCGGCCCGCCTCCGATCACGAGGACCCGGTCGCCAGGTCCGCCCCGGCCGCGCCGGATCGCGTGGTAGCCGACGGACAGGGGCTCCACCAGTGCGCCGTACTCGATCGGCATCGCGGCGGGCAGCGGAATCACGTTCTCCGCCGGGGCCAGCATCTTCTCGGCGAAGGCGGACGACACGCTGGGATCCACGCCGATGACCGATTTCGTCGCGCACGCCTGCTCAGCTCCCGCGCGGCACTGGTCGCAGGTGCCGCAGTTCACCACGGGGTTGACAGTTGCGACGGCGCCGACCTCCAGGCCATACTCCGGGCCTACCTTGTCGCCGAGGGCAAGCACCCGGCCCACGGTCTCGTGTCCCATCACCTGCCCGACCTGACGCCGGCCAGTGTCCCCGGTGAAGCCGTGGATGTCGCTCCCGCAGATCCCCGTCGCGTGGATCTCCAGCAGCACCTGCCGGCCCGCGGGTGCCGGGTCGGGCCGTTCGGCCACCACGAGCTTCCACCAGTCTTCCAGTACCAGCACTCGCATGTGTGCCCTCTCCCTTGTCCTGACCGGCTTTGTCCTGACCGGCGTCACTGGCCCGCACCGGGTCCCGGCTGCCGGGTCCTGGCTGTCGAGGCCACTGCCCACCCCGAGCGTCTAGTTCATATACATGAACTTTGGCTCAGGTACTTGAACAACCTGAACCTGGATTATACGCTCAAAAACACCTCGGTAAAGCTGAGAAGAACAGCGGAATATCGGCTTTCGCAAGCAGGCCGCGAATATTAGCGCGGGCATGTCCTGGCGCGTGTTTAATGCTGCTCCCAAGCGAGGAGGCAGACGATTTAATGATGCCATCAAATAAGGCTGGGCCGCCATGACATCCAGTCAGCCGGTGCTTGTGGCCGAGCACATCACCCGGAGTTTCGGTGCCGTGGCCGCTCTCCGCGATGCCTCTATCAGCATTGCGGAAGGACAGATCCTGGGCTTGGTCGGCGACAACGGAGCCGGCAAGTCAACCCTGATCAAAATCCTGGCCGGGGTCGTCACCCCTGATTCGGGCCGGATCACCCTGGACGGCGCCGACCTTACCCACAAAGGGCCGCAGGACGCGCTTAATTCCGGTATCGAGACCGTATACCAGGACCTTGCCCTGGTCGACACGATGGCGGCCTACCAGAATGTCTACATGGGACGCGAGGTCCTCGCGAGATCTCCTTTCCTGCGCATTTTCAACAAAGTCGACGACCGGGCCATGCGCAAGGGAGCACGGGACGTCCTCGATGACTTGGGCGTGAAGATCCCGTCGGTCAACGCGAACGTCAAGCAGATGTCGGGCGGGCAGCGCCAGTGCCTGGCCATCGCCCGTGCCGTGCTGTGGGGGCGCCGCATCGTCATCCTGGACGAGCCGACCGCGGCGCTCGGCGTGCACGAATCCGGGCAAGTGCTCGACCTGGTCTCCCGCCTGAAAGAGCGCCGGGTCAGCGTCATCCTGGTCACCCACAACATGCAGCACCTGATGCAGGTCGCTGACCGGGCAACGGTCATGAGGCTAGGCCGGACCATTGCCCACCGCAGCATTAAGGACACCACTGTCGAGGAAATCGTAGGCCTCATCACCGGCGCCCTCCCCGGGGACGAGGAAGCCGACGTGCCAAGCGACGACGGCTCTGAGGCGGACGCCGTCGGATCCACGCCGCCAGCCGGCCGGTAGCCGACGCCGGGTGGACAAGGGAGCTCAATCGAAAGGGACGACCATGCGAGACAGACCCTGGCTGAGATACAGAACCGTGGGCGCGGTCGCCGCGTCCGCCATCATTGCCCTGGTCGCCGGCTGCAGCAGCAGTAGCAGCAGCGCTAGCAGCGGCAGCGGCGCAAACGCGGGCAGCGCGACGGTGGCCGCGAAGAACTTCAAGGTATGCATGGGCACCGGCGGCCAGCAGGGCCTGGACTGGGAAATCGGCCAGGGACAAGTCCTGCAGTCCATCGCCAAGAAGGAGGGCTGGCAGTCCGTCGTCCTGAGCAACGACAACTCGGCGTCCACCGCGGTCAGCAACGTCGGGGTGTTCGTCCAGGACCACTGCAACCTCGTGGTCGAGTTCAACGGCCAGCCGTCGGCCAACCCGGTCATGGCCCTGAAGCTCGCCGCGGCCAAGATCCCGGCCATCACCTACGACATCGGCCAGAAGGGCTGGTACTTCGTCGGCATCGACAACCTCAAGGCCGGCATCGAAGGCGGTGAGGCATTCGGCCAGTGGATGAAGAAGAACTGGAACTGCGATCCGGACGCGGTAGTGGCGAGCCAGGGGTACGCGGCCGGGATCGTCAACACCCAGCGGACCGGCGGCATGGTGACCGGCGTCCTGAAGGTGTGCCCGAACATCGCCAAGAGCAAGATCTTCAATATCAACGGCAACGGCCAGGTCAGCACCACCCTGCCGCTGGCC
>JBAPYC010000746.1:0-2136 GCA_049284535.1 Streptosporangiaceae bacterium | reverse complement strand
CGGTCAGCTCATCCCGGTGGTGGAGGCCGAGATCGAGCGCGGGTCCCGCGGGTGCCAGGCGCCGCGGGCCACCGCGGTCAGGAACCGGTCGACGGCGCGGTTGAACACGTCGGGTTCTTCCAGGTTGGCGGTGTGGCCGGTGCGCGGGAGCACGGCCAGGCCGGCCGCCGGGATGGTGCGCTTGAGCATGAGCGCGGGTTCCAGGCAGCCCTCATCCTCGTCCCCCACCAGCACCAGGACCGGGACCTTGATCGTGGCCAGCTCGTCGGTCAGCCCGTACAGGGACGGCCGGGCGGCCTGCACCCCGCGCATGGTCAGCGCGCTGCCCAGCGAGTCGTGCCCAGCCAGGGCCTGGGCGAACTCGGCCCAGCCGCGCGGGTTCTTGTTCTGGAACTGGACCCGGGCCGGCCCGACCGCGTACCGCTCGGCCACCTTGGCCGCGCCCTCGGCCGCGAACGCGGCCGCCGTGATCATGGACTCGGACCGGAACGCGTCGGCCCGCTCGGGCTGGGCGCCGTATCCCGCCCCGGCTACCACCGCGGAGATGATCCGGTCCGGGTGCGCCAGGACCAGATGCAGCGCGGTGAACCCGCCCATGGACAGGCCGACCACGTTCGCCCGGTCGATGCCCAGGCCGTCGAGCACGGCGATCGCGTCCGCGACCGCCCGGGCCTGGGAGTACGCGCCCGGGTCGGTGGGCACGCCGGACGGCGGGTACCCGCGCGCCGCGTAGGTGACGCAGCGGTAAGCGCCAGAGAAGTACCGGACCTGCGGCTCCCAGCTGCGGTGGTCGCCCGCGAACTCGTGAATGAACAGGAGCGGCTCGCCCTCGCCCGCCTCCTCGGCGTGCAGGCTGACGCCGTCGTCGGTCACGATCGCTGGCATGATTCCCTCTCTCCCGTGCCGCTCGCCGTTACTGCGCCCGCCATTACTCCGGAGCGCCATCCATCATTTCTTTTACCGGATCCGCGCCCATGATGTGCTGATATGTCCAGGCCGCGGCGGCCTCGGCGTCCCCGTCGGCGAGCGCCTGCAGGATCTCATCGTGCTGATGGGCCGACTCGGCGTGCGTCCGGGTAACCCGCGGTCCGCCGTGCAGGGACGCCCACAGCAGCCGCATCAGCGACACCAGCAGCGGGCTGCCGGCGCAGGAGTACACGGTGAAGTGGAATTCGCGGTTGAGCTCGGCGTAGCCGGGGTCGTCGTCGGGCAGGGCACGCATCGCCTCGTTCAGGTCGCGCAGGCGCGTCAGGCCTCCGGCGTCGATCTTGCGCGCGGCCAGCGACGCGCCGAGCGACTCCAGGGCCGCCCGGATCTGGAAATTCTCCTCCACCCGGCCGACATCCGACCTCACCACGGTGAAACCGCGGTGGGTGTCGCAGACGAGCAGCCCTTCGGATTCCAGCCGCCGCATGGCCTCGCGGACCGGGGTCTGGCTGACCCCGAACCGGTGCGCCAGGTCACGCTGGCGCAGCTGCTCACCCGCGGCCAGCTCACCGGTGATGACCAGCTCGCGGATAAGCGCGGCTACCAGGTCCGTCTTGCTGACGTAGCCCGGGAGTTCGGCCGTCACCGGTCGCCTCCTGACTCGCATAGGCCGCGCACCCGGACGGGGGTGAGCGGCAGCCGCCCGACGCCGCCGGCCAGGCCGAGGGCATCGCGCACCGCGTTCGCCACCGCGCCACCGACCGCGTTGATGCCACCCTCCCCGGCGCCCATCACGCCGAGCGGGTTCCCGGGCGAGGGGGCGTCCTGGGATAGCAGCACGTCCACCGGCGGCACCTCGGCCGCCGTCGGCAGCCGGTACTCGATGAACGTGACCGCCTGGGGCTGGCCGTCCTCGTCGTAGCTGAACTCCTCGAAAAGCGCCCCGCCGATCCCCTGGGCCACCCCGCCGCGCAGCTGGCCTTCCACCAGCATCGGGTTGATGGCCCGGCCCACCTCATAAGCGACCAGGTAGCGCAGCACCCGGACCTGCCCGGTGCCGGTGTCCACCTCCACCACCGCGATGTGCGCGCCGTAGGGATAGGTCATGTGGGAGACCTCGAACCGGCGCCGGGCCGACAGCCCGGCGGGCTCCCCCGGCTGGAGGTAACGGCTGGCCGGCGCGGCCGCCGCGGCGACATCCCCCAGGGG
>JBAPYC010000745.1:0-8507 GCA_049284535.1 Streptosporangiaceae bacterium | reverse complement strand
CCCCAGCGGCCACCGACTCGGCCAGCCTCGTCAGCGCCGCGCGGTCGCCAGCCAGGCCGCTCCAGAGCACGTTGGCCCGCCGGGCCACCGGGAAGGCGCCGGCCCCGGCGAAAGCCAGGTAGAAGTTCCGGTGCCGGCCGGCGGCGCGCTCGAGCCGGGCCGGCAGCTTGGCCGCGGTGCGCTCGTCGACCTGGCCGAGGAAGGCCAGCGTCACATGCCATGCCTCGCGGCTGGTCCAGCGCAGGTCCTCGCGCCGCTCGCGAAGCGGTTCGAGCAGGGCGTCGAGTTCGTCGAGCACCGCCGGAGGCGGCGCGATGGCTACGAAGAGCCGCATGAGATCCCCTGGAACGGCATTGGTCCGAGGGGGCCGCTCGATCCCCGGTGGCGTCAGTTGGGCTAAACCGGTACTCGGCGACTCAGCAGGGTCGCTGAGCAGGTGTGCCGGTTGAGCGTCGTTACTCATGACCCACCTCGGATCTCGTCACGCTGGGTGTGCTGGACTGCGGTACTGGTCGGCAGTGTGCTGGCCGGCTTGGCATCTGTCAGCCGGCCCGTTCGGCCACGTAGTCGATGCAGGCGGTCAGGGCCTCCACATCCGCCGGGTCGATCGCGGGGAACATGCCGATCCTGAGCTGGTTGCGGCCGAGCTTGCGGTAGGACTCCGTATCGACGATGCCGTTCGCCCGCAGGGTCGCGGCGATGCCGTCGGCGGACAGGCCGCCGCTGACGTCGATAGTGCCGACCACCTGCGAACGCTGCGCTGGGTCGGCCACGAACGGGTCCGCGTAGGCTGCCTTCTCCGCCCACGTATACAGTACGCCGGCCGACTGCGCCGTCCGGCTGGTGGCCCAGGCCAGGCCGCCCTGGGCGAGCAGCCAGTCTACCTGTTCGGCCAGCAGGAACAGGGTGGCCACGGCCGGTGTGTTGTAGGTCTGGTCCTTGACCGAATTCTCCACCGCGGTGCGCAGCGACAGGAAATCCGGGATGTACCGGCCGCTGGCGGCGATCTCGCCGATCCGGTCCACCGCGGCCGGCGACAGCAGGGCTATCCACAGCCCGCCGTCCGAGCCGAGGCCCTTCTGCGGCGCGAAGTAGTACGCGTCGAACTCGCTGGCCCGCACGGGCAGGCCGCCGACGGCACTGGTCGCGTCCACCAGGATCAGCGCACCCGGGTCGGCGCCCGGCACGCGCCGCACCGGCATGGCCACGCCGGTGGAGGTCTCGTTGTGGGTCAGGGCGTAGGCGTCGGTGCCGGGTTCCGGCCGCGGATCCGGGTGGGTGCCGGGCACGGACTCCAGCACGGTCGGCGCGGACAGCCAGGGTGCGCGGGCAGTAATTCCAGCGAAACGGGCTGAGAATTCGCCGAAGCTCAGATGCTGTGAGCGCTCGCGGACGAGACCGAACGCCGCCATGTCCCAGAACGCTGTGGTGCCGCCGTTACCCAGGGCCACGACGTAATCGCCGGGCATGCCGAACAGCTCGGACAGGCCGCCGCGGATCCGGCTGACCAGCGACCGGACCGGCGGCTGGCGGTGCGAGGTGCCCAGGTAGGCGGCCCCCCGGCCGGCCAGCGCGGCCAGCTGCTCCGGCCGGATCTTGGCCGGCCCGCTGCCGAACCGGCCGTCCTTCGGGCGCAGTTCCGCCGGGATCACGAGATCGCTCATTTCCTGCAGCCTACCGGCGGTCCGCCGCTAACCCGCGGTTGAGCACCTCGGCCGCCCCGGGCACGTCCTTGACCGACCGTGAGGGCGGGCCGATGTACCGTGCGGCCGGCCGGACCAGGCGGCCGGTGCGCTTCTGCTCCAGGATGTGCGCGGCCCAGCCCGCGGTCCGGGCGCAGGTGAACATCGAGGTGAACATGTGCGAGGGCACCTCGGCGAAGTCGAGCACGATCGCTGCCCAGAACTCCACGTTCGTCTCGAGCACCCGGTCCGGCCGGCGCTCGCGGAGCTCGGCCAGAGCGGCGTTCTCCAGGGCCAGCGCGACCTCGTAGCGCGGCGCGCCGAGTTCCTTGGCCGTACGGCGCAGCACCCGGGCCCTCGGGTCCTCCGCCCGGTACACCCGGTGCCCGAAGCCCATCAGCCGATCGCCGCGGTCCAGCGCCGACTTCACGTACTGCTCGGCGTCACCGGTCCGCTCGACTTCCTCGATCATGCCCAGGACGCGCGCGGGCGCACCGCCGTGCAGCGGCCCGGACATGGCCCCGACCGCCCCGGACAGGGCCGCGGCCACGTCGGCGCCGGTGGAGGCGATCACCCGGGAGGTGAAGGTGGAGGCGTTCATGCCGTGCTCGGCCGCGGACGTCCAGTACGCGTCGACCGCCTTGACGTGCCGTGGGTCGGGGTCGCCGCGCCAGCGGATCATGAACCGCTCGGTGATGCTGGCTGCCTCGTCCACCTGACGCTGCGGCACCATGGGCAGGCCGATGCCGCGGGCCGCCTGGGCCACGAACGACAGCGCCATCACCGAGGCCCGGGCCAGGTCCTCGCGGGCCTGGTCGTCGCTGATGTCCAGCAACGGCCGCAGGCCCCAGGCGGGCGCGAGCATGGCCAGCGCGCTCTGCACGTCGACCCGGATATCGCCGGAATGAACCGGGATGGGATAAGGCTCGGCGGGCGGCAGCCCGGGGATAAACGAGTTATCGACGAGAAGACCCCAGACGGGCGCGTACGACACGTGCCCGACTAGTTCCTCGATGTCAACTCCCCGGTACCGGAGCGCCCCGCCTTCCTTATCAGGCTCGGCGATTTCGGTCTCGAAGGCGACGACGCCTTCCAGGCCGGGCTTAAAGTCCGACATCGGTGTTTCCTCTCCTGTCCTGGCGGGGTGTCAGAGGGCACCTCACGGAAAGTGCTGGCCGGATGGATCCACGTGACCCGGCGAATGCCGTGGCGGCGGGCCGTGCGGTTTCAGCGCTACCATTCAACCGCCCCTGACCTGGGTTGCGGTAGCCGGAGCACATGTGAGGATCATTACCCATGGATACGACGCAGCATGACGCCGGGCCGGGAGTTTTGTCGGCGGAAATGATGGCCGATGACCCGATGGCACAGTTCGCCCGGTGGATGGCCGATGCCCAGGCGCGGCCACTGCCCGAACCGACCGCGATGGTGCTGGCCACCGTGTCCGCGGAAGGACGCCCGCGGGCCCGGACCGTGCTGCTGAAGGATCACAGCCCGGCAGGCTTCACCTTCTACACCAACCGGACCTCGCGCAAGGGCCAGGACCTGGCGGCCAACCCGCGGGCCTGTGTGGTCTTCCCGTGGTACCCGATGCAGCGCCAGGTGACGGCCGAGGGGCCCGTGACCCCGCTGTCGCAGGCGGACAGCGAGCCCTACTACCGGTCCCGGCCGCGGGGATCGCAGATCGGGGCCTGGGCCAGCAGGCAGTCCCAGGTCATCGGCTCACGCGCCGAACTCGACGACCGGGCGGCCGATCTCGAGCAGCGCTGGGCGCCGCCGGCGACCGTTCCCATGCCTGATTTCTGGGGTGGCTACCTGCTGCAGCCTGAGACGGTGGAATTCTGGCAGGCGGGTATGTACCGGCTGCATGACCGGCTGCGCTACCGGCGGGAGGCCGGCGGCTGGATCGTCGAGCGGCTCTCCCCTTGACCACGGGCCCTAACCACGGGCCCTAAGCCCGGACGCTCGCGGCGCACCGTGAGCGGGCGGCCACCTCGTCCACGGCACTGGCTCCGCGGCATAGCATCAAAAGCAGGAGGATGAGGGAGTTGACAGCCCAGGGGCTTATTGACACGACGGAGATGTACCTCCGCACCATCTTCGAGCTCGAAGAGGAGGGCGTCGTACCGCTACGTGCCCGCATCGCCGAGCGGCTCACCCAGAGCGGCCCGACGGTCAGCCAGACCGTGGCCAGGATGGAGCGTGATGGCCTGGTGCACGTGGCTGGAGACCGGCATCTGACGCTGAGCGATCACGGCCGGACGCTCGCCACCCGCGTGATGCGCAAGCACCGGCTGGCCGAATGCCTGCTGGTTGGCGTCATCAAGCTGCCGTGGGAGGAAGTGCACATCGAGGCGTGCCGCTGGGAGCACGTCATGTCCGAAAGCGTGGAGCGGCGCCTGCTGGAACTGCTCGGCTACCCGGTGCGCTGCCCGCACGGCAATCTCATTCCGGGCCTGACCGAGCTCGGGCTGCCCCCCGAGGCGCTCGAGCGGATCCGCGCCGGAGCGGATGAGACGGGTGAGGCGATGACAAAGGTGGCATCGCTGGACACCGCGCGAGTAGTCATCCGGCGAATTGGCGAGCAAATACAGAGTGATCTTGTTCTGATGCTTAAACTCAAGCGCGTCGGGATACAACCCGGACGCGAGGTGATTCTCATGGCGGACGACGATGGTGTGCGCGTGACGGCAGGCGAGAAGATGGACGCCAGCTCGACGGAACTCCCCAGCGAGATTGCCGCGCACATTTTCGTGTCCATGAGCGGCCGGTATCAGTCGGCGGCCGGGGCGTGATCATGTCAATTGACATTGCTAACCGGGTCGGAGAGCGCGGGCGTGACAGGCTGGGGTAACGGCGCTTTCGACGCATACCTGCCGGCGGACATGGTCCTCGGACAGGCTGATATTGCCGTTGTTGTCACCGACCGGCTGAGCAATCTTCTGTACATCAATCAGTACGCTGCCCGCCTTTTCCGGCTTTCCGGCGATGTGGGCAGGCTGGCCGGCGCCCCGATCTTGTCATTGGGCCTGTTTGCCGGCGACGACGTGCGCAAGACCGAGGATCTGGCCGGCCAGGTGCTGCGCGGGCGGCCCTGGGAGGGAACCTTCTCCGCCGTGCGCGGCGACGGCACGCGGGCGCTGATCCGGGCTCAGGCCGTGCCGCTCCGGCATCCCGGCGGCGACATCGACGGGACGGTCATCCTCGCCCGGGAGGCCACCCAGCGTGACGGCCAGAGCCAGCAGGACCGGATTGCGCTGCTCGAGCGGATCGGCGAGCGGCTGTCCGGATCGCTGGAGATCGACACCACGCTCAAGCACGTGGCCGAGATCCTGGTACCGCAGTTCGCCGACCATTGCTTCATCGACCTGTTCAAAGGCGAGGCGCTGATCCGGCGGGTGCAGCGGCACGCGAGTGACTGGGTACCGCCGCCCGGGACCTGGGCTCAGGTGGGGGAGCAGATCCACTACCCGGACGGCCACTTCTGCCAGCAGGCCATGGCCCGGCTGGAACCGATCGCCGTCGGCGACCTGGACGGTGATCACTACCCCGCGCCGAGCGCGGAGAGTCTGGCCGCGGCCCGCGAGGCGGGCCTCACCTCGGTGCTGGCCGCGCCGCTGTACGCGCGGGGAGAACTGCTCGGCGTGATGAGCCTGGCGCTGTCCCGGCTGACCGAACGGGACGAGCGGCACTACGAGATGCCCGATCGCGACCTCATCGGCGCCATCGCCGGCCGGGTGGCCATCGCCATCGACAATGCCATGCTGTTCGAGACCGAACGGCAGACCGCGCTGGCCTTCCAGAAGAGCCTGCTGCCACAGGCCATCCCGGAACTCGACGGCCTGGAGGTGGCCTGCCGGTACGTGCCGGCCAAGCCGCTCGAGACCCAGGGGCAGGGGATCCAGACCCAGGTGGGCGGCGACTGGTACGACATCATCCCGCTGGCCGCGGGCCGGGTAGGCATCGTCATCGGCGACGTGGAGGGCCGCGGCGCGCGGGCCGCGGCCATCATGGGCCAGCTGCGGGCCGCGCTGCGCGCCTTCGCCCAGGACGAGAAGTCGCCCGCGGACATCATGCGCAAGCTCGACGACTGGTGCCGGGCGCTGGCCCCCGCGGACGGGGCCGGGGACCCGCCCACGGTCAGCTGCATCTACATGATCTACGACGCCTGGTCCCGCCAGCTGACCGTGGCCAACGCCGGTCACGACGCGCCGCTGCTGATCAGCGGCGGCCAGGTGCGCCAGCTCGAGTTCGCGTACAAGGGCGTGCTGCTGGGCGTGCGCGGCCGGGGGATCCGGGGGCTGCCCACGTACAAGGAGCAGACGATCGATATGCCGCCCGGGGCCATCCTGGTGTTCTTCACCGACGGCCTGACCGACCGGCGGACCCGGGTGGATGGCTCCGGTCACTACACCGAGGCCGAGGCGGTGGAGATGCTCAAGCAGGCGGTGCGGGGCGCCTCGGCCAGCGGGGACGCCGACGCCGTGGCGACCGCGGCCGAGTACGCGGTGCCCGGCGACATCGACGACGACATGGCCATCCTGGTCGTCCGGTCGGCAGCGTCCGACCTGGCGTCCATCGAGCGGTCATTCCCGGCCGAGCCGATCATGGTCTCCGAGGCGCGCCGGCTGGCCTCCCAGACGTTCCGCGCCTGGGGCATGGACCCGGAGCAGATCGAGCTGGCCTGCCTGCTGGTCTCCGAGGTGGTCACCAACGCCGTGCTGCACGCGTCGATCACGCCGAGCCCGGGCCGCCGGGACTTTGAACTGGAGGCCGAGGCGCTGATGATCCCGGCCGCGGTTGCGGCGGCGTCAGCCGCGCCGGTGTCCGCCACCCCGGCTGGCCGCGCAGCTGGTTCCCCGGCCGGCCCTTCCGCTGGGCGGAGCGGTTCTGCTGGCCGGAGCGGCACCGCGGCGCCAAAGCCCTCCGTGCCACCACAGCAGGCCGCGGCGCCCGCCTCCCGGATCGATGGATCCCCTGCCGGGCCAGCCTGGGACGTCCCGCTCGGCTCGTCCCCGCTGGGCTTGTCCGCGCGCGCCTCGTCACCGCCCGCCAAGGAGTTCGCGCTGCGGCTTCGTCGTGGCGACGCCTCGGTGTGGGTGGAGGTCTTCGATCCCGACCTGCGCCTGCCGCGGATCCGCACCGCGGGGGACACGGACGAGGGCGGCCGTGGCCTCTACCTGGTCGAGCAGCTAGCCACGCGGTGGGGTTCCCGGCCCACCCCGGAGGGCAAGGCGGTCTGGTTCGAGATGCCGCGCAGCGGCACGCGCCCCTAGCCCGGTAAAACCTCAGCCCCGGTTATACCTCAGCCCGTCGAGACCTCAGCCCGGCAGAATGTCAGGGGGAGGTATACGGGTCCCGCGGAATGGTTCGGCGGGGCGTCAGTGGCTGACGTGCTCCGCCCACAACAGCAGCATTACCACCACGATGAAGACGATCGGTCCCACCCAGTGCTTACTTGAGACCCCTAGCTTCATCTTGCCCCGCAGCCGCGTAAAGCCGAACGCGACGATTACGGCGATGAACACCAGCAAGATGAGTCCGGACATGCGGCCGCCCTTCCTGAACTTGCGGTGTTGCGAACTCGCTACGAGACTACGGCATCTCGCTACCGAGCGCGAGACGCGCCTGATGCCTGCCGGGCCGCAGCAGCGCAGCAGCCCGGCACCGGCCAGCGATCTACTGCGGGCCGTGCAGGGTATAGCCCTGGCCGCGGCGGGTGCGGATCAGCGGCGGCCCGAGCCGGTGCAGCTTGCGGCGCAGGTAGCTGATGTAGGTCTCCACCACCTGCGACTGCTCGGGGAAGTCCGGGCCCCAGACCTGCCGCAGGAGCTGGGCCTTGCTCAGCACCCGGCCCTGATGGCGCAGCAGGACCGCCAGCAGCCGGAACTCGGTCGGGGAAAGCTCCAGCGGTGTGCCCGCTCGGTGCACCGTCCACCGGGCCTGGTCCAGCACCACATCCGCGCAGCACAGCAGGCCTGTTTCCGGCGGTTCCCCGGCGGCTTGCGCAGAACCGGTCTGGGCGGGGCTGCTGTCGGCCATGGCAGGCCCAGACCCCCGCCGGTGCACCCGCGCGGAACGCGGGTGCACCAGCGGTGCCGCCATCGAGCCGGGTCGGCTCACGTGTGGGTCGCCTCGGAGGTCGGTGTGACAGCCGGAGTGACGGCAGGCCGGGCCACGGTGCTCTTGCCCAGCGGGGAGAAGAGCACCAGCTGGGCGTGCAGCACCCCGTGCGAGCGTGTCCCGGCCACTAGGGCCAGATCACCGCGAGCCAGCGAGGCGGTGGCCCGCCATGCGTTCTGGGTGAACGTGACCGGATGCCAGACGGGCGATCCGGTCGCCGGGGTCGTGGCGGTCTGGCTGACCGTGGCCGTGTTCCTGGTCACCGTGACCGTCACGGTCAGGTCGGTGTTGGCCACCTGCACCCTTACCGTCTGAGCCACCGGGGCCGGGGTCAGCAGGGACGCGGCCGTGGCGGGACTCCCCGCCATCAGCGTCGCGGCCGGGAGCATGTTGCCCGAGGCCATGGCCTGCTGGGTGGCGCTGCTACTTGCGGTCATGGCCTTGGTGCCTGCCGTGCTGGCCGAGACATTCTTGAACTTGGTGTGGCCAGACAGCAGCCACAGGTGCAGCGAGTGGTTGGACGACTCCACGATGAGGAACTTCTTCGTCGCCAGGACCACGATGCCGCGCTGCACGGCCAGCGTGGTGCCGTGGTGCTTGACCTGGCTGAACTGGCGAGCCTGGGTGAGCTCGGCGAGCTGTGCGTAGGCGCGCGACCGGGACCAGTTCCAGCCGTTCAGGGCCGCGGCCAGGGTGTTGCCC